>JBILCF010000089.1:0-10983 GCA_044353325.1 Chitinophagaceae bacterium
TAGATTGAAATAAGAATTAAATCAAATTTCGAATCAATTGAACAATTCCAAGTAAAAACAAAATACCTGCAATTCCAAAATCAATTTGCTTTCGATGAGAGGAGAACATACTGACTAGTTTTTTGCCCATGATGGCATACAACCAAAGAATAATTAATACACCTAAGCTGGCTCCAATGCTAAATATGAATATCGAAAAAGAAGTCCATTCAAACCATGACTTTTCTACAAAATAGGTACCCCATATAGCCCAAGCAGATAGCTGAAAAGGATTAAAAATCGCGTATAAAATCAAACGCTTCATATCTGAAGTATCTAATGCTTGTTCCTCTTTTGTTTCATCGGACTTTATTTTTAATGCTTTTTTCCAAGTAATAAAAGCCATAACAAGTAATACTACTACAATAAGCCAACGTACAAATAGCAAGAACACTTGCTGTTCCATAATCCAATCCATGGCGCTCATACACACAAAACAATATGGAATTTCAACTAAAGAAATAATTAAAAGCACTTTTCTCAAATCATTGCGCGAATGGCTCATGCTGATTTGAAATACCCCCAAATTGATATAACTCGGTACAAGGTAGCCATATATACCAACCCCAATTCCAAGTATAAATTGTATAATTAATTTGAACAGCATTGATGTAAATATACATGCTGATACTATTAATTCGTTAGATTAAAATAAAAAAATCAAACCAAAGCGTTCATCATTCTATCGAATCCTAATGAAAATTAGTTGACAGCCCATAAAAAACTTACATGCAACTAAACAATTGCGTGTATGAAAAATAAATTTAAAAACTAGTGGCTTTTAGGACTAGGTTTAGATGAAAGCTTATAAGCCATGTATCCAAATCCTATAACTAAGTGAAGTATTACAATTGCAAAAATAATAGAAGCCATATCGAGGTATTTTTAATACCACAAAGGTAAGCTCGCTTGTAAGATAGTTTTGTGACATTGGTTACATTTCAAGTGTTTAACCCATATTCAGTCCCTAATTAAAAACGGGGCTGAAACGATTAAGTATTTGTAATTCAGCTTTTTGCAAAATCTGTAAACAAATACTAAATCGGGGTAAACCCAACTAACATGCTAGAATTTTCGTTCCTCAAATCCTATCACGTAACTTGGGTTTAACGAGTTGTAAACCTAACACCTAAAAATAGCCTACAGCCTTGATTGGATGCATAACCATAAGTTGGGTCAAATGTCAATGCATAAGGATTATCTGCTGTTGGTATTACACTCCCATCGGGTCCAAATTGTACATTTTTATCAAATGGATCATGACTCCTTGCAATGATAAACGGATTCGCTTTGGCTGGTGTCCAGTTTAAACAATTTTTCACACCAGTATAAATCGACCATTGTTGTCCTATGCGATACGTCAGCTGTATATTTTGGATACTCCATACTGTAGAATACGCACGCCTGGGATCTAAGGCACTCAACAAGGGCAATCGCATTGGTCCATATAAATTACCTGTATAATCAATCGAAATAGGTTTCTTGTTGAACGTATAACTAATGGTCCATGTACCCGAATATTGTTCTGTCATCAATTGCCTTGTTTTAATCGATTGTTCATGCAATGAAACATCTTGCATAGTTGCTCCCAACAAGAATTTCACCCCATTGTCGAACGACAAATCGGCATTGAAACTCATCCCTTTACTGATGGCATGACCGTCCAAATTATTATAAATAATTTGGTTGGGATTAATATCATAATTTGGAATAATCCGATTTGAAAAATAAGTACACCAAGCTGAGGTTTCAAATTGTAAATAATGACCTTCATGCATAAACACTTTGCGTAAATAGTTCAAATTGATGTTATAGCTTTGTTCTGGTTTTAAGGCATTGGCTATAACCACCTCTCGAGCACCAGTTAATGCGGCATGATCTTCTGTAAACAAATTGACAACGCGATAACCCGTTCCCATATTCAGTCGAACTATATGTTTTGGATTAGGATTCCATTTGTACGCCATTCTTGGCGTCCATACCGAACCGTGAATGGATTGATAATCATAGCGAAGTCCAACAAGTAATTTATGTTTGGTGTGTAATGTCCATTCATCTTGTACAAAAATACCAGGCAAAGAAACTATGGAAGCCTTGTTTAAGGGTATTTGATTGATGATTTGTTGTGTGGCAGGAGTATTATCATCGTATAAGGTTAATCTATATGCAGCGCCTGCAAGCACATCATGCTTCCGATATGATTTATGCCATGTCAATTGACCAAAACCTATTCGCTGTTTGGCGATGTAAGTCACATTGCCATAATAGCTTTCTTGATTATGCTGATTCAAGGAAGCTGAAAATGAAATTTTCTCTTTGAGAGGCAATTGATAATGGAGTAAAAATTCTGCACGATTTGTTTGGATGCTCTCACCATAAATTTGGTCACTTCCTTTATCACTTTGTTTCCATCGCATTTCTCCACCCCATCGATCTTCATTTAAATACCGCGCAGCGATTATAAATGGTCGATTAAATTTACGTTGAACTGACCATGTATTAAAAATAGTAGATCTTTTTTGCAATGCTATATCTGTAAACAAATCCTTATTCACATCTTTAGGGCTTGAATACTGAAATAAATTTGCGCCCAACAGTGTTGAAATTTTTGAATTGACTCGAATCGTAGCACTGGCATCAACGTTTGTTTCCAACCAAGAAGTTGTCATCATCTCAAATGCAAACGTGTTTTTTTTCCCAACTTTTTTAGTAATGACATTGATCAAACCGCCTACAGCTTCGCTACCATATAATGAAGATGCAGGACCTTTAACCACTTCGACCCGCTCGATCAAATGATTTGGAATACCAAATAGTCCATACACACTTCCCAAACTACTTACTATAGGCATTCCATCGATTAAAACCATTGTATAAGGACCTTCCATACCATTGATACGAATATCGCCAGTATTGCATACATTACAATTTACACTTGGTCGGACACCATTCATATTTTGCATAGCATCAAACAAGGATGGCGTTGGGTTTTTCTTAAAAAAAGCTACTGAATATACTTCAACAGGAACCGAACTTTCGACACGTTTTACTTCTTTCATTGTTCCTGTAATGACGATTTCGTTTAAAGCTTGTTCATTTTTCTGAAGAGAAATGTCCAAATTTTTAATCTCATTGTCATCTAACTTAATATGTATTGTTTGCGAAGCAAATCCAACTTTGGACACTCTTAATTCATATTTACCAATTGATAATCCTGCAAATAAAAAATGCCCTTCCGAATCTGTTTTGGATGTGAGGGCTTGAGTTTTCAATAATAATTGCACATCTTCAATTGCCTTTCCCTCTGAAGTAACTTTACCCAATATACTTGCTTGCTGCGCAAAAACAGGTACTTGCGCAAATAAAAGCATCAAAAACGTTTTTATAATTCTGATATAAAATGGAGAAAACATATAGTTAGATGCGCAAATATATTAATGTTTTACTAATCTAACTTTTATTTTTTAGTTATTTAAAAATAGTTGTAAAAAGATTACTAAAAATAGAATCATAAAAGCATCTTAAAAATAGAATACCTTTGCAAAAAAAATTAACCATGCCCTTGCAACATGTTCAAGTAGAAGCCTTATTTAATCTTGACATGGATAGAGTTGTGTTAGATGTGCGTTCACCGAGCGAATACCAAAAAGCACATATACCTAGCGCGCTGAATCTACCTTTATTTTCGGACGAAGAACGAGCAATTGTTGGCACTGCGTACAAACAAGAATCTCCTGATAAAGCTTTGATGCTTGGACTTGAATTTGCTGGTCAAAAAATGCGACAATACATTGAAGAAGCCATGCTTCTAGCACCTGAAAAAAAGGTCTTGGTACATTGTTGGCGCGGTGGCAAAAGAAGCGAAAGTTTGGCTTGGCTCCTATCCATGGCAGGTTTTGATGTAGAACTTCTCAAGGGTGGTTATAAAAATTATAGAAATTATGCCTTGAATTACTTTTACATTCAAGAGCCCAAATTTATTGTATTAGGCGGTCAGACAGGCATTGGCAAAACTTATGTGCTCCATCAATTGGAAGCCATGGGCGAGCAAATCATTGACTTGGAAAAATTAGCCAACCACAAAGGCTCTGCGTTTGGATCATTGGGACAAGAGCCTCAACCAAGCACAGAACATTTTGAAAATTTATTGTTCGATGTATATCGAAAACTAGATAAATCCAAACGCATTTTTGTTGAGAATGAAAGTCAAATCATAGGTACGTGTTTAGTCGAAAAGGAATTTTTCAGTCAAATGAAACAATATCATTATATCCAATATACTATACCGTTGGTTGACCGAATAGAACATTTGATTCAAAACTATGCATGCTATCCCAAAGAGCAATTGAGAGAGCGATTTCATAAACTCAAAAACAAACTTGGAGGAGATAATCTTCAAAAAGCCATGCATGCGCTCGACATCGACGACTATGGTGCTGCGGCTATGATAGCCCTTCATTTCTACGACAAGACCTATGCGTATGGATTTGAAAAAAATACCACACCACATAAAATGCTGCTTGAATTTAACCACTCAGATTCAACCTTAATTGCACAAGAAATAATCAAAACCTGTAATACCCTTTCTATTTAATGGAAACTACTTCAACATATAAACTAACACAATATTCCCACGGCGCTGGATGCGGCTGTAAAATATCGCCTAAAATTCTTGATAGCATTTTAAAATCGGCAGAAACGAAAATGCATTTCCCACAGTTGATTGTCGGCAATGAAGAGCGCGACGATGCAGCGGTTTTTGACCTGGGCGATGGCACTGCGATTATTAGTACAACAGATTTTTTTATGCCAATTGTAGATGATGCAGAAACCTTTGGCAGTATTGCATCAGCGAATGCTATTAGTGATATTTATGCAATGGGTGGAACGCCATTGCTGGCAATTGCAATATTGGGTTGGCCTATCAATACGCTTCCACCGGAGGTGGCTAATGCAGTCATTGAAGGTAGTCGAAAAACCTGCGCCCTGGCAGGTATTCCTTTAGCAGGTGGACATTCGATAGATTCACCCGAACCAATATTTGGACTTGCTGTAACAGGACGAGTTGATCTAAAAAATTTGAAAAAAAATGGCGGTGCGATTATTGGATCTAAATTGTATTTGACCAAACCTTTGGGTATTGGAATTTTATCTACTGCACAAAAACAAGACAAGCTTAAACCTGAACATGCGCATATTGGCCCAGAATGGATGCTAAAATTGAATCGCATTGGAGCTGAGTTTGGAAAACTTGATTATATAACAGCCATGACTGATGTAACAGGCTTTGGATTACTTGGACACCTGACAGAAATGTGCGAGGCAAGCAATGCATCCGCTGAAATAGAGTACGCTAAAGTACCTTGGATCGATCAAACTATACTCGAAGATTATTTAGCACAAGGTTGCATTCCAGGAGGCACCAATCGAAACTGGGATAGCTATGGTCATAAAATCGCATTGCAACACGACGCGCAAAAAAACATATTAGCAGACCCTCAAACCAGTGGAGGTTTGTTAGTTGCAATTCACCCAGATCATACTGAAGATTTTGAAACTTTTTGTCTAAAACATGAATTAACCATGGATAGCTTTGGTACTATTACCGAGAAAAAAGAAAAGACAATTTATGTTGTTTAAAAACAAATACTATGAAAGATTATAAAAACTATTATACCATACCAGCACCACCAGAAGAAGTCTATCAAGCTTTAACCTTTGCACCAACCATTCAACTTTGGTCTGGTGAGCCTGCAGAAATGAACACCGAACCTGGCTCAGAATTTTCGCTATGGGAAGGCAGTATCGTTGGTAAAAATTTAGAATTTGAAGAAGGGAAAAAATTAGTACAAGAATGGTATTTTGGTGAACAAGCAGAACCATCCATTGTCACGATCAAATTACATGTACACAAACAAGGCACCTCAGTTGAACTTAGACATACAAACATTCCCGATGAAGATTACGACAATATGGTTGAAGGATGGAACGAACCTTATTTTGGCGCTCTAATTGATTTTTATACGGGAGAGTAAAACGAAATTATTCTTTCTTTTTCTTTAGATTTCCTAATCTATAGCCAATACTAACTTGATGTTGAAACATAGGTTTCTCCAGGCTTTTTAGAGCTTCATTTAAAGCTTGAATATAGTTAAATGGGAAAGAAGCTTCGTAACTAATTGCAACACTTCTCCAATGAAATCTAATTCCTGTAAATGGACGAGCAGTTATATTATAAAATAAAGTAGGATCAGTCCTAGTACTTCCTCCTTGAGATGCACTTCCACCACTTCTAACAGTATGTTTAATTTTAAAGCTATTCATTAAACCAAAACCAATATCGGCACCTCCATATAAATCAACATTATTATGTATATGTTTTTGCCACTCCTTACCGAAAGACAACTTAGGTATTGCTAAATCATAAGAGGTATAACTACTATAAGATGAATCAATTGATGTATATGATACGTAATCCGCGAACAGATTTCGTTGAAACAATGACAATCCATAACGAAGTGATGAATTTTTATGAACACTTTTGACATAAAGTAAACCAATTGGAAAAACTTTGTTACTTCCAATAAAACCATCAGTACTATAAAATGTTTTTAAATACCCATCCTGATGTAACAAATTGTAATTTAACATAATAAACGAATTTCTTGTCTGAGCATTTATAGCTAAAAAAGAAGAAATAAAAAAGATAATTGAACATATAATTTTCATAGTGCAATGAAATTAAATTTTACTCGAATATAAAACATAACTTAGATAAAGTCAAAATAGTATAAAAATCAAATTTTAAACTTTAAAAAGATAATTAAATACGCTTTCATTAAATTATAACTATAAATATTAAAATTCTAAATTGTTCTTTAATTTATTCAACCCTACATTTACCAAAAACAAGACACATGTATAAATACCTACAATTATCTTTTCTATTCAGCTTACTATTCATTACTTCAATAATGTATGCTCAACCTAAAAAAACTGAAGTACCTACAAAAAGTCCTAGACAAGCCTTCATGAAATTTGATATGGACGGCAATACCCTCAATTACGATGCAAAGGACCTCGAAACATACAATATATTGCAAAATGAAACCAGTGAAACCAAAGCCAGTTCGGTATTCGAATGCAATGTACAAATACTTTCAACTGCGCAATGGCGCATGGAAATAGAAATTCGTGTACCGCCAAAGACAACACCTGTAGTTTGTAAAATGCCTTATTCTGAAAATACATTTCCTAAAGGTGGCCAACAAGACAGCTATATCCCAAGTGCAGCGTTATATTTAATCGATAAAGAAGCATCTCATTTATATCAAACAGAATTTTTGAATACAGGAAATTTCGCAATAACCAATGTAGAATACGGCTGGATAGAAGGTACATTTGATGCTGATTTACCTTCATCTTTGGGGCATGATAATGTAAAAATAACGAATGGTACATTCCGTTTTAAACTACCCAAACAATTGATGGCTAGAGATTAATTTTCTTTTTTATATTCTTATGTAAATATGTTAGTGCTTACACATACAACATACTATGAAAGATTATAAAAACTATTATACCATACCAGCGCCACCAGAAGAAGTCTATTAAGCTTTAACCTTTGCACCAACTATTCAACTTTGGTCTGGCGAGATTGCAGAAATGAGCACCGAACCTGGCTCAGAGTTTTCGCTGTGGGAAGGCAGTATAGTTGGTAAAAATTTAGAATTTGAAGAAGGTAAAAAAATAGTACAAGAGTGGTATTTTGGTGAGCAAGCAGAACCATCCATTGTCACGATCAAATTACATGTACACAAACAAGGCACCTTAGTTGAACTTCGGCATACCAACATACCAGATGAGGATTACGACAATATTGTAGAAGGCTGGAACGAACCTTATTTTGGCGCTTTAATTGATTTTTATACAGGAGAGTAATTTTTTACTCCTTCCACAACAAACTTCCATCGCCGTAACTCAAAAACCGAAAATCATTCGCTATGGCATAATCATAAATCGATTTCCAATTCTCACCTACAAATGCAGAAATCAAAAGTAATAGTGTAGAATTAGGTTGATGGAAATTTGTAATGATTGCATCTGCAACTCGAATGGTATATCCTGGGGTTACGAGAAGCTGTGTTTTACAAATAATACGTTGCATAGCACTTTGTTTCATCCAATCAAGCAATGCATTTAATGATATTTCTCGACTAATATCTTGTGGAAGTTCATACACATCCCATTGTTTGATTTCTAATTCATCTATCAATGCAGAAGGATTCAATATAGCTTTAACGCCCATCCAATACAAGGTTTCTATTGTTCTAAAACTTGTCGTTCCAACAGGTATAATAGGTGCATGTTGTTGAGCAAGCAATTGCTCTATGCATGCTAAAGTCACATCAATATATTCTGCATGCATATCATGCCCTTCTAACGTTTCGCTTTTGACAGGCTTAAACGTGCCTGCACCGACATGCAAGGTTACATACGCATGACAGATATCTTTGTTGGATAATGTTTGAATTAATTGATTCGTAAAATGTAAGCCAGCAGTTGGTGCTGCAACCGAACCATCGTGTTTGGCATAAACAGTCTGATACCGTTCTTGGTCAGCAACTTCAGCTTGCCTGTTTAAATATGGCGGCAATGGTATCACGCCTGCCAAATGCAAGACCTCAGCGAATGACAAATCATCATCCCATGAAAATTCAATCAAATACGAATCTGTATTTTTAAGGAGCAAAGAAGCTGACAATACAAATTGTCTATGTTGACTTTTGATTTCTTTGTGCAATACCTCACCTGATTTCCATTTTTTAGCACCGCCTACTAAGCAATTCCAACTAACTTTTTTTTGTTGCAACATCGCAGTCGTAATATCTGCATAATTAGCATCCGGCTCAAGACAAAAAAGTTCAATAGCACCACCAGTTGATTTGGTAAATAACAATCGAGCTTCTACAACTTTGGTATTGTTGAATATCAACAATGAAGAAGTTGGTAAGTAATCAGCGAGGTTAGCATATATATCCTCGGCTATTGATTCATTTTTATAAATCAACAGTTTGCTTGCATCTCGCTCATTGAGCGGATATCGAGCTATACGTTCATCTGGTAAATGATACGTAAAATCTTGAATTGATATATTGCGTGGATCCATCGTAAATCAAAGTTGCAAATATAAACTCGAAATCATAGGTGTAAAGACAAAAAATTAAACTGTTTCTGTTGTATTTTCATCCCATGAAAAAATTAATTCTTCTCTTACTCTTAGGAATATCCATTTTCTCAGAAGCTCAACAACGATATCCTTTAGATTCTGCCCTATTTACGACCTATAAATACAGAAGCATTGGTCCATTCAGAGGTGGCCGTGCTAGCGGAGTTTGCGGCGACTACAAAAACAAACAAGTATTCTATATGGGTGCTACTGGCGGTGGCGTATGGCAAACCAAAGATGGTGGTAACAATTGGCAAAACATATCTGATCGATATTTTGGCGGCAGCATCGGTGCAGTAGAGGTAAGCCCAAGCGATCCTTTATTGATTTATGTTGGCATGGGCGAAAATACCTTACGAGGCAATGTCAGCGAAGGTAATGGCATGTGGAAATCGACAGATGGCGGCAAACGCTGGAGCTTTTTGGGACTAGAAGACACTCGACACATCACTAAAATTATCATTCATCCAAAACAAAATGATATTGTGTATTGTACAGCTACAGGTCATTTATTTGGCTCAAATGAAGAACGTGGCGTTTTTAAAACCAATGATGGTGGTAAGACTTGGAAAAAAATATTATTTATCAATGATGAAGTCGGCGCTATCGATATGGTGATAGATCCTACCAATCCTGATATCCTATTTGCATCGACTTGGCGTGTCAAACGAACTCCGTATAGTATGGAAAGTGGTGGCTATGGAAGTGGTATATGGAAAAGTACAGATGGTGGCGATACGTGGAAATCGATTTCAAAAAATAAAGGATTACCAAAAGACACTTTAGGAAATATTGGCATTGCGATATCTCCATCAAATACTGAAAAATTGTACGCTATTATCGAAAGCAAAACTGGTGGTTTATTTATGAGCCAAGATGCTGGTGAAACATGGATAAAGCAAAATGATGACAGTAAAATACGTCAGCGTGGATGGTATTTCAATAAAGTTTTTGTAGACCCTAAAAATGAAAATTTAGTTTATGTCTGCAATGTCGAACTGCATAAAAGCACGGATGGCGGTAAAACATTTCAAACTGTTTATACTCCTCATGGCGACCATCATAATCTCTGGATAGATCCCGAAGATGGACAGCGTATGATTGTTGCAGACGATGGTGGCGCACAAATTTCATTTGATGGCGGACAACATTGGAGTACGTATAACAACCAACCAACAGCTCAATTTTATCGTGTCACCACTGACAATCATTTCCCATACCGCGTATTGGGCTGTCAACAAGATAACTCAAGTGTACGTATGATGAGCCGTACTTACCATGGAAGTATAGGCAACCAAGATTGGAGTAGTAGCGCAGGATTTGAAAGTGGGCATATAGTAGCTGATCCAACCAACGACGATATTGTGTATGGCGGAAACTATGGAGGTTACTTATCGCGACTCAATCATAAAACAGGTGAAAATAGAACCATCAGTGTGTATCCTGTAAGTCCAATTGGAGAAGGTGCAGACTCGTTGAAATATAGATTTCAATGGAATTTTCCAATCTTTTTTTCACCTCATAACCCTAAACGATTGTATGCAGCAGGTAACCTTTTATTTGTCACCGAAAATGAAGGACAAAGTTGGACTGCCATTTCCCCAGATTTAACAACGAATGATAAGTCTAAACAAAAACCTAGCGGCGGTACGATTACCAAAGACAATACAAGTGTCGAATATTATTGCACCATTTTTGCAGCAGCAGAAAGTCCT
>JBILCF010000090.1:0-10948 GCA_044353325.1 Chitinophagaceae bacterium
GAATTGTAAATTTAAAAAAAACTACTCAAAATCAGTAAAAATTGCGGTAAAGGTAGCTATTTCCCTCGGCTTAGTAATAGCATGCCAGTTTCCCTTGTATCGAATTTCGTAAGGAACAAGCTGATTTTTGACCATTTTCAGTTTGACATTCATGATGACATCAAAATCATAAAACAACGTTTTAAATGAAAGCGAGTAATCGCGAGCCACAATAGCTTGGTCAGACACTCGAATCCATGTCTTGAGCTCGTTGATGACTAAATCAGATACATATTTGGGTTTGGGTTTAGCCTTAAATATAAAGCACTCTTCATTTAAATAAGTTTCACGCGTAAGCCGAAAGTCATATTTAGACAAATAGGGCTCTTCAAAAATAGCCACATTCTCCCCTATTCCCGGTATTCCTCGTATCCGTTGACCTGGATTAAAAATCAAAATCCGAAGTTGCTCTTCATACTTTGCAGAGCCACTAAATTGAGTTTTAGTTCCGACAATATTATTATCATGGCATATTTTGCCATTCGTAAAAAACAAATGAGCATACAATTTAGCCGTGTAATAGTTGTATTCCCTTTTTTTAGTATAAAAATCACCCGTCGTTTTTTCTTGCTTTACAGTCATTGTTCTACAGCGCTGTTGGACGGTTTGTCGTGTCAAACTATTATAACTCGCTTTGGTATTACCTTTTTTGTCTAGAATTTCTATATCATTATACATCGAGTACGACATCAAACGAAGCGTTTTGAATGCCTTGTAAAAAGTAGTATCTTTTTTAATTTTCTGAATAAAAGAATTGAAGTCAAACCCTTGCTGTACTGCCTTTATCATGACATCATCCAAAATAATGCCCTGATATATCTTGTCCTTTTTACCATCTTGTGCCCACATTTGTATTGGAAGTAATTGAAAAAATACCATGCCGATTAGAAATACATGATGTATTTTTAATGCATAAATTTTTGCGAATGAAAAAACTATTTCTTTTGTGTGTCTTGGCATGTTTGGCATCGACGGTTTCAACTCAAGCGGCAAGTAGCCTTCGAAGTCATACGTTAGATATCCGCAAAACTATCATAGATTTCAATATAACTGACTTTGTAACCAAAAATATTTTTGCTAAAGCCACTCTTGATGTGCAATGCAAAATGAATGGTGTGAACCAAATGGTGTTTGACCTAGAAGGTTTGACCGTAGATAGTATATTGATTAACAATAGTCTTGTCAGCTATTCAACCAATGGATTTTATTTGACTGTAAATACAGCATCTACCTTAAATCAAAATGATACAGCCTTGGTTGATATATATTATCATGGTGTACCTATTGCAGATGCAACTTGGGGTGGTTTTTCATTTATCGGAAATTATGGATTTCAAATGGGTGTAGGTTTCAATGCACAGCCACATTCATTTGGTCGTACTTGGCATCCTTGTTTTGACAATTTTGTAGAACGCAGTGCTTATGAGTTTTACATTACAACCAATATTGATAAAATGGGCATTTGCAATGGACTGCTTTTAGATAGCATTACCAATCCAAACAATACCAAAACATGGCATTGGAAATTGCAAGAAGAAATTCCAAGTTATTTGGCTGCCGTTGCAGTTTGTAACTATGTATTGATGCATAAAAATCTCAATGGTATCAATGGCAATACGGATGCACTTATTGCTTGCGAAGTAGTGGACACCAATAAAGTCAATGGCTCATTTGCCCATTTGCAAGAATCATTTAGTATGCTTGAAGAGAATTTTGGGGCACATTCATGGCCTAAAGTTGGATACACACTTGTACCTTTCAATGCTGGCGCTATGGAACATGCAACCAATATTCATATCGGACGACCTTTTATAGATGGGACACTCAATTACGAAACACTCATTGCACACGAATTGTCCCATCATTGGTGGGGCGATTTAGTTACTTGCAGTACAGCAGGCGATATGTGGCTCAACGAAGGTTTTGCTTCCTATTGCGAATTTCTTCATCAAGAATATACGTATGGATATAGTGCATACTTGGATGCGATCAAAGCCAATCACTTTCAAGTAGTGAGCAAAGCGCATATCAATGATGATGGATATAGATCTGTAGCCAATATGGATAGCATTCATACTTACGGCACAACAGTCTATCTTAAAGGTGCTGATATGATACATACCATGCGATCTTACCTCGGCGATAGTTTGTTTTTCAATGGATTGACTGCATTTTTAAATGCCAATAAATTTAAGCATATCAGTAGTTTCGATTTGAGAGATTTTCTCAGCACATACACAGGTTTTAACATGACCAATTATTTCAACAATTGGATATTTGACCAAGGATTTACACATTTTTCGATTGATTCGACTCAAGTCGTACCCAATGGAGCAATGCAAAATGTCAGTATATTTTTGCGTCAACGCAAACATAAAAACACAAACTACTACGATGGCGTTCCATTAGAAATAGGAATATACGATGCTCAAATGACCAAACATGTTTTTAAACTGACGTTCAATGGTCGTTGTATGCAATTTAATGTACAACTTCCATTTGTACCGAGCATGATTGTAATCGACCCCGATTCAAAAATCAGTGACGCCATCACTGAAGAACAAAAAATAGTGAAGATAGTTGGTAATACCATTTTCAATCAAGCCAAATGCAGATTGCTTGCAAAAGCAATCAATAACACGAGCGATTCATCTCTTATTCGTATCGAACACAGCTGGATAGCTCCTGACAGATTTAAAACAACAGCGGCAGCCAATGGATTTATACTTTGCGATAGTCGTTACTGGAAAATCGATGGCATCAATCTCAACAATGTACAAGGCTTACTTCAATTCAGTTATGATGCAGGTCCAAACAATAGTTATCTAGATAGTGTTTGGATCAAAAACACCGACGACAGCATACGATTATTCTATCGTAAAGATGCCACCGAAGAATGGTATTTTGCCAACGACAGTATTCGTCCTGGTACAATCAACGATAAAAATGGCAGCATATATGCACGAGAAATCAAAGCAGGTGAGTATTGCTTTGGTATTCAAAAAAGCAACATGATAGATCCCATACAGACCGATGCACCTACAGGTGGTTGTGGACTTGTAACAAAAGCCTCTGCTATTGAAAAAATCGAACCTCAATTTACCTTATTTCCTATTCCTGCTTTTGAACAAATTCAAATCCGTTCGCAAAGATTAAAGGAAATTTTGAATATTGATATTTATGATTTAAGTGGACGAATAATATTACACTTAACACAAGTACCTCAAACCTCGGATGTCGTATTGGTTGACATTTCTTCACTATCATCCGGGACTTATATCGTTCAACTTCGCAATGAATACAACGCCATTTTACATGCTGAGAAAATTACGAAAAACTAAATTCCATTTTTTATTCCTTTATTCCTTTTAGACGCCGATACGATAGAATATGTTTAACTATGTAGCTAATCTTATTGCATTGCCTAGCATCAAAAATGCCTTTGTACAAGGGCTGAAGCTACAGCGTGCTTTTATGCAACAAACTATCGATATCGATATCCAAGAAATTAAAAAAAATCTTGACGACAGTTTATCTGAAAAGGATTTCAAAAAAATAAATGATTATTACGGCTATGCAGTACCCGCTATACTAGGCGAAGCATTTTGCTTGTTGCGCGGACAAGCCATGACAACACGCGAACGACATGCCATGACCTATTTGGGTGCACTGACTGGATTATTTGACGATTTTTTTGATGAGAAAAAAACATCAAAAGAGCACATCAAATTTTTGCTTGACGAGCCCGATGAAACCAACGCTCAAAATGCACACCAACGATTTATCATCCGACTATTTAGACATGCCTTAGCACATTTGGATGAACCTGAAGTATTGAAATCGTATTGTTACCAAGTATATGATGCACAGTTATGGAGCAGCAAACAATCTGAAACCACACCACTTACACAAGAAGAATTGCAACGAATTACTTGTGTCAAAGGCGGTGTATCGTTTTTGTATTATCGCACAGCACTAGGACCATGTCACGATAAAATAGAGGAGCAAATGCTATACAACTTTGGCAGTATTAGCCAAATCGAAAATGACATGTTTGATGTGCACAAAGACATTCAAAATGGCATTCAAACATTAGCAACAACCTCGACAAAAATAGATGAGTTGCGGGCCTTTTATACCAAACTGACACAAGATACTTTTGAGCTAGCACGTCAAACAAATTATCCCGCAGCCAACCAAAACAAATTTCTTCGATTTGCAGCGCTTATTATTAGTAGAGGATATGTTTGTCTCGATGTATTAGAACAAGCATCCAAACAAAGTAATGGCCTATTTACACCTACTCAATACCAGCGAAGTGATTTAATATGTGACATGGAAAAAAACACAAACAGGCTTAAGCTGTTGCATTACTATGCAAAATCGTAAGGTTGATTTCTTTTTGATTTTAAATTTCAATCTAATAATTATAATAGCATATCGAGAAAACAAACAAAACTTGCTATAGATTTTATAATGGTAAACAGTCTAGAAATAGTACATTTGCAACTCAATTTTCAACAAAAACAAAAGCATGATTCAAAACATCAAAACCCTAATCCTAAATCTAATTGTACTCATCGCATTGAGTTCAAACGTACAAGCTCAAAGCCTGAAAACACCAGCTGGCAGTCCATTACAAACCATCAAACAAACCTTTGCACTTTCCGACATCACTGTCGAATATTGTAGACCAAGTGCTAAAGGTCGTGTAGTATTTGGCGATGTTGTACCTTTTGGAAAAATTTGGCGTACTGGTGCCAATGGCTCTACCAAATTAACCTTTGGCGATGATGTCACTATAGATGGAAAAGCCATCAAAGCTGGAACCTATGCATTATACACAATCCCAAACAAAGATACATGGGACATTATGCTATACAACGATACCAAACTTGGCGGCAATGTAGGCGAATACAAAACCGAAAACGAAGTAGCCCGCTTTAAAGCCACAGCGAAAGCCATGAACGACAAAACCGAAACCTTTACGATAGAATTTGCAAACATCACTCCGACTTCGGTCAACATCGATTTGGTATGGGAAAAAACACGTGTAGGCTTTACTGTCAAAACAGAAATTGATGCTAAAATCATGGCGAATATCGAAACAGTTATGACTACAGATGCACGTCCGTACTACCAATCTGCAAGTTACTACTACGAAAACAACAAAGACCTGAGCAAAGCCCTCAACTGGGTAACTAAAGCTACCGAAATGAATCCTAAAGCCTATTGGGTATGGGGATTAAAAGCCAAAATACATGCTAAAATGAACGATAAAAAAGGTGCATTAGCAGCAGCGCAACAAACACTTACTTTAGCTCAAGCTGAAGAAGATGGCGCATACATCAAAATAGCTGAAAAAATTATAGCTGAGAACAAATAGGTTTAAAACATAAATAATTGAGGAGCAATTTACGATAAGTAATTGCTCCTTTTTTTATGTGGTATACAATTCATAATTAGCAAATAATTATTATGCAAAGAGAATAGATATTATATTTGGATACCACAACAGAGATTATAACAACTCGTTGGAGTTAATAATAACAACATGAAAAAAGCAGAATATATATTTTATACATTGATATTGATTATTCTACTGATAGTCCTTTTGGGAAAATCGGTACTTTGGCCATGGATTGGTTCATTTTTAATCATGTCGTATTGCACACTTTCATTTATAATTATTCTAAGTTCATGGTTCATTTATTCAGTTGAAGACAATACAAAAAAGCGATTTTTCTTCATTTACGGAACAATACCTCTCGGTTTATCTATCGCGATTTTGTTGATAGGAACAATTTCAAAACTTCAACATTGGCCATGGCATGCTGAAGCTATAAGATTAGCTCTTACTTTATTTATAATCACAGCAGTTATTTTAATTACTAGCTACAAACTTATTCATGATAAATTTCGCAAAAACTATATAAAACAATTGATATTAAAAGTGCTTGTTTTTATAGGCATTACAATTGTTTTGAATGTGATTAACTTCGAAACATTCATAACGTCTATCAGCAGTACAGAAGCCAACAATCTACGAGAAAAATGGCGGATAGAAGCTGAACAAAATATACAAGAATATTCTTTAGCAGAAACCCACGATAACGTCAAACTTCTGGTAGAACAAACATGGCGATACCATGAAAAAGAAAAATTTATAGACAGTATTTCAAATGGGAAACAACAATTAATCACCGTTGCCAGCTTAATGGACACTGCAAATAACGTTTGGCTAGTCAAAGTACAGCAAAAAGACAATCAAAGCATTACATATTTTGATTTTCTTGTCAATGCAATAGAAATGAAAATATTAAACCCAACTGGCGAGTTGTAAAATAGTATTTTTTTCAATATCGCTGCGTGTTACTTCAGCACTCCTTGTTCTAGTTGTTCGCTAAGTAGCTCCGTTTGGTATTTGCAATGTCGAAACTATATCGGGGATTTTGCAAAGCGTTTAGGCGTACTTATAATTCGACTAGAAAAAGTATTTTAAATTGGAGTTTTATAAACGAGAATGTTGGCTTTGGCTTGCTTATGGATTATAAATCCTTTGATTGCGGTTCGGGATTTCAAATCCCGAAAAGTGGGGATACAGACTGCTTCGCAATACCGATAGCTATCGGTACGCAGTGACGCTCGTTTTAAAACGAAATTAATCTTTCCAACGCGTTTGCGAGGCTCTGCGAAGCAATCTCTAAGCGCATAGTTATATTGGCTGTTTAAATATACAGACTGCTTCGCAATACCGATAGCTATCGGTACGCAGTGACGCTCGTTTTAAAACGAAATTAATCTTTCCAACGTGTTTGCGAGGCTCTGCGAAGCAATCTCTAAGCGCATAGTTATATTGGCTGTTTAAATATACAGACTGCTTCGCAATACCGATAGGTATCGTTACACAGAGACGAAAGTGCTTAGAAATTTTGTACGCTTGGTGATTGTATCTGCATTTCATCAGCTTAATAATGCGTGCGTCGATGAATTTTAGCCACGATAGTAGGCAGCGCCGTGCGCGCCGGATAGCGTGAAGTAGTTGAATATTGTATATCTGCCCAGCTCCAAATCCCCTTAACACACATTCACTAGACAATAGTTTTCCACACTTCGGTTTGGCATTTTAATATTGATTACTTTCGAATGGAATTTGATACGCCTCTCATGAAAGTAAAACCGCTATTTAAAACACCTCAGCTTCACTTCTTCTCGGTCAGTACGGATACGGCACTGGAACTGCCGTTTGTCGATCAGGGTATTAGCGCAGGGTTTCCATCGCCAGCGACAGATTTTTTGGATGCGGCTATAGACCTCAACAAACATTTGATTAAGAATCCATCCACGACGTTTATAGCCGTTACGAGCGGTACCTCCATGAAGGGCGCAGGCATAGACGACAACGATTTGCTGATTATAGATAAATCGCTCGAGCCCAGCAATGGCGCTGTAGCCGTGTGTGTGATAGACAACGAGTTTACGCTCAAAAGGCTAAAAATAGAACGCAAGGAAATATTTCTTGTGCCCGAAAACGAAGCCTACAAACCCATTAAAATAACGGAGTACAACGATTTTGAAATATGGGGTATACTCACCTACTCCATCAAATACCATAAGCACTGATGTTTGCCCTGATTGATTGCAATAATTTTTATGCGTCGTGCGAGCGCGTGTTTCAGCCCAAGCTGAGAAACAAGCCTATTGTCATATTGTCCAACAACGATGGCTGCGTGATAGCACGCTCCAACGAGGCCAAGGCTTTGGGCGTACCCATGGGCGCGCCTGCGTTTGAGTTTAAAGCCTTATTTGAGCAACATCAGATTCATGTATTTTCCTCAAACTATGCCTTGTATGGCGATATGAGCAATCGGGTGATGCAACTCCTGAGTATGTTTTCGCCCGATATCGAAATCTACAGCATAGATGAAGCTTTCTTGAAATTTGAAGGCTTTGATGCACACCATAACCTGCAACAACACGGCGACCAAATACGCTATGCAGTAACCAAAGGTACCGGCATACCCATCAGTGTAGGCATGGCAAATACCAAGGCATTGTCCAAAGTAGCGAACAAAATAGCTAAGAAATTTCCAGACCGAACGGGTTGCGTATACATTATAGATACAGACGAGAAACGCATTAAAGCACTCAAGTGGTTGCCTATAGAGGATGTATGGGGCATTGGCCGCAGGCATGCCAAACGATTGAAAGCGATGAACGTACACAATGCATACGACTTTACGCTACTGCACGACACGTGGGTACGCAACAATATGTCTATTGTAGGCTTGCGACTCAAACGCGAATTGGAAGGTATTCCCTGCTTGGAACTGGATACGCCGTCGGACAAAAAAAACATTGCTACGACGCGCTCCTTTGACCGAAACTACACAGATCTTACACATATCGAAGAGCGCGTTTCGACCTTTGCGGCTACTTGCGCCGAGAAACTCCGCCGACAACATTCTTGCTGCAATGCCATGATGGTTTTTGTTCATACCAATATGCACCGTAAGGATTTAAAACAGTATAACCGTAGCATAACGATGAAGCTGCCCTTCCCGACAAACTCGAGTATTGAACTATCCAAATTTGCAAAGGATGCCCTTCGGAGAATATTTAAAGAAGGTTATGCATATAAGAAAGCTGGTGTGATCGTCTTGGATTTTACCCCCGAAGAGCATGGGCAAATCAAACTGTTTGAAAACTCGAATCCCAAACATCAATCACTGATGGTGGCGCTCGATCAAATCAATCATGCCATAGGCAGCAAGAAAGTAAAATTGGCTTCGCAGGACATTAAAAAAACGTGGAAGATGCGACAAGAAAAATTGTCGCCACATTATACTACCAGGATATCGGAAGTCATCCAAATCAAATGCTGAGTGGTACTTGATTGCGTATTCAAAACCTTCAAGGTTTTAGAAACCTTGAAGGTTTTGTGATAAAATGAACCCAACTTCTAAATACAAACATACGTAAAACTAGATTCATTACTTGCACGCAATTGATGGTGTTTTCATCAAAAAAATTACAAGCCTGAATTGGCGTTTGTTTACAAAGAAATTAATGACCGTTTATTGATTCTCGAAACTTAGTTAGGTAGAATATTATTGCTTTTTGTCATTTAACCAACATATCCGTACATTTGAATACTAAAAATAACACATGACGTTTAAAACATATATCGCTCTTCTATGCTTATGCGGCAATATCCTTTGCTGTAACGCCCAACAGAAAAAACCCATAGCTCCTGCTCAGAAATCGGAGACAGGTGATGTATACAACGCACCTCTTAAATGGTATACAGAGCTCAGCACGGTACAGCAACTTTCTAACGCAAGTAAAAAACCTATTTTCGGATTTTTTACAGGAAGTGACTGGTGCGGGTGGTGCAAAAAACTTCAACACGATGTCTTCGAAAAACCTGAATTTATACAGTGGGCAAACAAAAATGTCATCTTGCTAGAGCTAGACTATCCGAGATCCAAACAGCTTGCGGCAGAATTAGTGAAGCAAAACCAAGATTTGCAAGCTGCATTTCAAGTAAGAGGTTATCCTACCATACATTTATTTTTTGTCAACGACGACCCAGCTACAAAAAAGAAAAACATTACTTCACTTGGCTCCTTGGGTTACCCTTCTGGTGCTCAACCGGGCAAAGAAGAAGTTGCATTTATAAACACGCTGAACCAACTGATGAAAAATCAGAAAAAATAAGTTATGGTTTGAAATAGGGTTTGGAAGAACAGCTTTAAACCAGTTAAGAAGAAACTACATTCGTTTACAGTACGTATATCTGTTCGCATCTGAACTGAATTTATCTATCAAAGCGAATTCAATAGCTAACTAAAATCAACACTTCCCAGGTTAAGAAACCTTCAGTTTGATTTGCTCTGCAACACGCATGCCATCCATAGCAGCACTCACTATACCACCTGCATAGCCTGCACCTTCGGCGCACGGAAACAAATTGCAGAGTTCGGTATGACACAACAAATCCTTATCACGTGGAATACGAACAGGCGATGATGTTCGACTTTCGGTAGCAACCAATATAGCTTCGTTGGTAAAATAACCTGCTTTGCCTGTATCATATTTGGGCGACATTTTTTGACCAAAGGCCTGAAACGCAATCGCTAATGCTTGTGATACAGCTTTGGGTAATACCTCAGACAATTGTACTGAATTAACACCAGGCAAATACGAACATTCAGGTAAAGTGAGTGACTTTTTTTGTTTGGTAAAATCGACGAGGCGTTGTGCTGGTGCCACATACTTTCCTCCCCCAAACTGAAATGCTTTCTGCTCTACTGCTCGCTGATAATGCAAACCACCCAATGGCGACTTGGTGTTAAAATCCTGTTCATCGACAGCAACGACTATACCACTATTGGCAAAGGCATTGTTTCGCTTACTAGGACTCCATCCATTGACAACTAAGGTATCATGATGTGTAGAAGCTGGGGCTATAATTCCTCCCGGACACATGCAAAACGAAAAGACACCTCGCTTGTTGACTTGCTGTACTAAACTGTAACTTGCTGGTGGCAAATAAGGATCTCTTACATCGCACTTGTATTGTATTTCGTCAATGATAGCTTGTGGATGTTCCACACGAACACCTAAGGCAAAAGGCTTAGCTTCAATATGGATTTTTTTGCGATAACACAGTTCGTAAATATCGCTCGCAGAATGTCCAGTAGCCAATACAAGATGTTGGACTGGGATTATGGTATCGTTGTTAACCGTAATTGAGATTACTTTACCAAACGAATAATCAATATCGGTAAGCTTGGTATTAAAATGGATTTCACCTCCGCAAGACAAAATTTGTTCGCGAATCGTTTCGATAATTTGAGGTAATTTATTGGTACCAATATGTGGATGTGCTTCGTATAAAATTTCG
>JBILCF010000091.1:0-10942 GCA_044353325.1 Chitinophagaceae bacterium
TGACAAAGACGATAATTGCGAACCGTATCGACCATCCAAAGGAGAAATCGCCATTAATTGCGTAGACATAAGAAAGTTTTTAGTCGGCAAAGTTAATCAAACCAATTTGTTGCACGTATATTTGCAGCCGTTTATGCAAAAAAAGATTCGAGTAGGAGCAGTAAGTTATTTAAATACCAAACCTTTAATTTTTGGTTTCCAACAAGGGCAATTAGCCAATGAAATGGAACTTATTTTAGATTATCCTGCCCAATTGGCCTCTATGCTGCAAAAGAGCAAAATCGACATTGCATTGTTGCCAGTTGCTGCCATGCAAAACATCCCAGAAGCACGCATCATCAGTCCTTATGGTATTGCTTCAGACAAACAAGTGGCATCGGTTTGTTTATTCAGTCATGTGCCCATCGAAGAAATACAAGAAATTTATTTAGATTACCAATCTCGAACCAGTGTTGCTTTATTGCGTATTTTGTTGCGCGATTATTGGCAAATACGTCCAATGTTGTTGGAAGCCGACGAACAATACATCGACCAAATCAAAGGCAAAACAGCAGGAATTATCATTGGCGATCGAGCATTAAGTCATTTAGACAAATTTCCTCATCACTATGATTTAGCTGAAGCATGGCACGAACATACGCAATTACCATTTGTGTTTGCAGCTTGGGTCAGCAACCAAGAATTACCAGAAAGCTTTCTAATGCTACCATACTTGAAAGTCTCAATCATGTAGATGAGATCATAGCTCAAAATCCTTTTCCCGATTACGACCTCAAAACGTATTATACCAAAAATATTAGCTACCATTTAGACGAAGAAAAACAAAAAGGCTTAACGATTTTCCAAAAGTTATTGTCGCAGTTGTAGTTTTTAACCGCAGAGAGCGCAGAGGGTTTACCACAGAGAGAATGGAGGGTTTTTAACCGCAAAGTTTTTTTTACCAGAGAGAGCGCTGAGTTTTTTTACCGCAGAGAGAACAGAGTTTTTTTTAACCGCAAAGAGCGCAGAGGTATAAATACAGAGAATGCAAAGGTTTAACTGAAAAGTACGCGGAGTTTTTTTTACAAAAGTTCTATGTAATGTTACTAATTAAGGTATCTAGCATTTTAAGCGCTTCAACTAACAATTCTCAAATTCCCAAATTCTCATATTCCCAAATTCTCATATTCCCAAATTCTCATATTCCCAAATTCTCTCTCCTAATATACCACCGTCGCATGATCAGTCACCATACCATGTTCTGTGCGTAAAATACGTGAACGGAATTTTTGCAAAATACTATAATCATGTGTTGCCATGATGATTGCTGTTCCATAATCAGCACAAATAGAATGGAGCAACTGCATAATTTCATCCGAAGTATCGGGATCTAAATTTCCTGTAGGCTCATCGGCCAAAATTAACTTAGGATTATTGAGTAAAGCTCGTGCAATATCGACACGCTGCTGTTCACCACCACTCATTTCATAAGGCATTTTACCTCCCTTACCTTTGAGTCCTACCTTACCCATTACACTATCAATTTTCTCTTGCATCAATTGCTTGTCGGTCCATCCCGTGGCGCGCAATACAAACAATAAATTTTCATTGACATTACGATCTGTCAGTAACTGAAAATCTTGGAAAACGATACCTAAATTACGACGTAAAAAAGGGACATTTTTCCATGTCAACTTTCGCAAATCAAAACCACATACATTACCTTCACCTTGAAGAAGCGGTATATTGCCATACAGAGTTTTGAGCAAACTTGATTTACCTGTACCCGTTTTACCAATCAAATACACAAATTCACCTTTATGTACAGACAAATTGACATCTTTCAAAATCAAAGTTGAACCTTGATAAATTTGCGCTTGGGTTAATTTTAAAACAACTTGTTGGTCTGTCATGGTCACGTAGTTATGAATCAACAAAAGTAAACTTTCTAGACTAAAACAAGGAACAACTTTCCCTTAAAAATTGATTTAAATAAACTTTAACGCACAGAGTACCAATGAAGCTCTATTTTTGGGATTCAAAAAAGTAATTATTCGCATGGACAACTCATCGATCGATATTCGTGTATTGAACGAAAAAATAAACCAAAAAAGCGCCTTCATTGATATTTTAAACCTTGAAATCAACAAGTCAATAGTTGGGCAGAAATATATGCTCGAACGCTTACTCATTGGTTTACTAGCACAAGGACATGTCTTGCTTGAAGGGGTTCCAGGCTTGGCTAAAACGCTTGCTATTAAATCCTTGGCTACAGCCATCAGCGGAAAATTTTCGCGCATTCAATTTACGCCCGATCTTCTACCTGCCGATGTAATCGGTACCATGATTTACAACCAACAGCAAAATCAATTCCAGGTTAGAAAAGGACCTATTTTTGCCAACTTTATTTTAGCGGATGAAATCAATCGTGCGCCTGCCAAAGTGCAAAGTGCATTGCTAGAAGCCATGCAAGAAAAACAAATTACTATTGGTGAAAACACCTATAAACTAGAAGAACCTTTCTTGGTGTTAGCCACTCAAAATCCGATTGAACAAGAAGGTACTTATCCCCTACCCGAAGCACAAGTCGATCGGTTTATGATGAAAATCGTAGTGGGTTACCCTGAAAAAGAAGAAGAGCGTTTGATTATTCGACAAAATATCAATCCAAATGCACAGCCGAAAATAAATCCAGTTATTTCACCCAACGAAATACTCGAAGCACGCAACCTTGTGCGAGAGGTCTATATGGATGAAAAAATCGAAAAATACATTCTTGATATCGTATTCTCTACCCGAAAACCAGAAGAATACAAACTAGCCAAACTCAAACCGCTTATCAGCTATGGTGCATCCCCACGTGCTAGCATCAACCTTGCATTAGCATCCAAAGCTTATGCATTTATCAAACGCAGAGGATACGTTATTCCCGAAGATGTTCGCGCCGTGTGCATGGACGTCATGCGCCATCGTATAGGCATCACATATGAAGCAGAAGCTGAAAACATGACCAGCGAAATGATTGTAAGTGAAATATTAAATGCTGTAGAAGTCCCTTAGTCGAACTATAAAATACCAAGCTCGTGTTCAATTTTTTTAATTTAAAGAAAAAATCGTCAACCACAGAATCAAATGTGGCTGTGCAAACACTTGCACAAACGAATACCAGCTTTGATGAGAACGATATCAGTGTCTTACTCAAGAAAGTTCGAAAAATAGAAATCAAAACCAAAGGCCTTTCCAATCATTTATTTAGTGGCGAATACCATACTGCCTTCAAAGGTCGAGGTATGAGTTTCAGCGAAGTGCGAGAATATGCATTCGGTGATGATGTGCGCAACATTGATTGGAATGTTACTGCTCGTTTCAAATCTCCATTTATCAAAGTATTTGAGGAAGAAAGAGAACTAACCATGATGCTGTTGGTTGATATCAGCGCGAGCTCCTTGTTTGGAACGCACCGCCAAACCAAACGCGATCTGATTACAGAATTATGCGCAGTGCTATCGTTTAGCGCCATCAACAACAACGACAAAGTAGGCGTCTTATTTTTTAGCGATAAAATCGAACGATATATTCCACCTAAAAAAGGACGCTCTCATATATTATTTATCATTCGCGAATTATTGACTTTGCAACCACATGCTGCAGCACAAACAAACATAAATGAAGCCCTCAAATTTTTAAATACAGTACTTAAAAAACGAACCATTTGTTTTTTATTATCTGATTTTATAAGCCCCGATTATACATCCTCTATTCAGATTGCAAGCAAACGCCACGATTTGATTGGCATTCATGTGTTTGACGCATCTGATACAACCTTACCCAATGTGGGTGTTGTAAAAATTCAAGATATTGAAACCAAACAACATCAATGGATTGATACATCTTCACCTATGATTATCAAAGCTTATCAACAACAGTTTGCTTTACGACAACAAAAAACCAAAGAGGCTTTTCTTAAGTCGGGTGCACAACTTGTAAACATCAGCACAGAAGATGACTATGTCAAAAAATTGCATCTATTTTTTAAAAGCCGAAAATAGCCATATGAAATTATCGACTGTAAGCCATATCAAATTTCTCATTGCATGTTTTGTTGCATGTAATATCTTATTGTGTTCGAGCCTTGTATCCTTAGCACAACCTGTTCAAGCTGAAGCAAAAACTGTTCAAAAAAATATTACCATCGGCGATCAAATTGCTTTAGAATTATTAGCCAAATTCAACCCATTGACACATCGTGTACAATTTCCAATTATTGCTGACACGTTCAATCATTTTGAAAAAATAGAACTGAGCAAAACAGACACATTAATCAAAGGTGATATGAGTATAGTAACTCAAACTGTATACATTACAAATTTTGATTCTGGCTTATGGACTATACCAGCATTACCTTTTTCAATACAACCTATTCAAGGTGATACACCGTTTACAATTCTATCAAATCCAATACAAATTCGAGTTCAGACTATTTCAGTAGATACATCAAAACCGTTCAAACCGATTATGGCTGTTCGCGAAGCTACACTACCCATTAAACAACTTTTGATGTATGCTTTAATTGGACTAGTGATATTGATAGGCATCATTCTTGGCATCATTTATTTGATCAAAAAAAGTCGAAATAAAAACAAGAAACCAATACAGACAAAAACTGAAATCACTTTGCTTCCACATGAAAAAGCGCTTCAGCAATTGAACGAAATTGAATCCAAAGAACTTTGGCAACAAGGTCAAGAAAAATTATATTATACCGAAATAACCGATACCATTCGTACCTATCTCGAAGAGCAATTTGCAATGGATTGTTTTGAGAAAACAACGTCTGAATTGATTCAACAAGTTAAAAAACAACGCATCTTGAATCCATTCCGACAACCACTTCGTGACTTATTTCAATTGGCAGATATGGTCAAATTTGCTAAGGGTCAGCCAACAGAACAAGAGCATGAACAAACATTATTACACGCCAAAGAATTTATTCTAGCTTCATACAAAAAAATACTTTCTTCTCAACAAACCCAAGCGCCGCAATCCTAATCCATGTCTATGTTCGATTTGAATTCAATCACATTTGCTTATCCGCAGTTTTTCATTTTACTGCTAGCGATTCCGTTGCTTATTTTTTTTCATTTAAAAAGAAAAAACAAACAAGGTTATTTTCAAATTTCTACGATTAATGGCTTAGAAAAATTACCTGTAGGTTTTAGAATCAAAAGCAGACCATTGTTATTTGTATTGCGATTATTAGGTATTGCATTCCTAATTATTGCATTGGCTCGTCCACAAAGTAGCAATGTCAATGAAACAATCAACAGCGAAGGCTTGGATATCGTCTTGAGCATGGATATCTCGGGCAGTATGTTGGCCGAAGATTTTAAACCCAATAGAATTGAAGCCTCAAAAAATGTTGCGAAAAAATTCATAGAAAACCGACCAACTGACCGAATCGGCTTGGTGATTTTCGCAGGAGAAAGTTTCACGCAGTGTCCACTAACGACTGATCAATCCATTTTAAAGCAGCAACTTAAAAACATTAAAAGTGGCTTACTCGAAGATGGAACCGCTATCGGTATGGGACTCGCAACTGCAGTAGAACGTTTACGAAGTAGTAAAGCCAAAACAAAAATTATCATATTACTCACCGATGGTGTAAACAATGCTGGATTGATAGACCCCGTTACAGCGCTAGAAATCAGCAAAGCATTTAAAATTCGGGTATATACAATCGGTGTTGGCACAATGGGCACAGCTATGTCGCCATCTCAAGATCAATTTGGTCAAATGGTGATGAAGCCAATGCAAGTCCAAATAGATGAACCTTTGTTACAAAAAATTGCAGGCGAAACAGGTGGTAAATATTTCCGTGCTACAGACAATAATTCTTTACAAAAAATCTATAGCGAAATCGATCGATTAGAAAAAACAAAAATTGAAATCAACAGTTTCAAACGCTATGCAGAACTATTTTTCCCATACGCCCTCATTGGGCTTAGTTTACTTTTTCTGGAATTAGTATTACGATACACTTACTACAAAAGTCTACCTTAAAGTATAAAAAATCATCTTTGCAAAAGTTTATTTTTTTGTACTTTGAGATTATAACTGCGAATTAAGAATCAGTCTCTATGCATTTAGCATTTCTAACCATCTCGTCACTGCGAGGCACGAAGCAGTCTCTATGCGTTTAGTTTTTCTACCCACCACGCCATTCTAATCACCTCGTCACTGCGAGGCACGAAGCAGTCTCTATGCATTTAGTATTTCTATCCACTACGCCATTCTAACCACCACGTCACTGCGAGACACCAAGCAGTCTCTAAGCGCAAAGCATTTCTATCCATCACGTCACTGCGAGGCACGAAGCAGTCTCTAAGCGTTTAGAATTTCTAACCATCACGTCAATTCGAACCACTATCCAAACAATACATTAACTACTCATAAAAAATATCCTTATAAGGATATCGAATCGCATAGATCTCACGCACTTTATCCAAAATAATCTTACGCAAATTTTCCAAATTTGTACGTTCCGTAGCTGAAACAAAAATTGCATTGTTTTGTGTTTCACTTTGCCAATGCTTGACCAATTGATTCAATAAATCATCCTTAACAGAAGGATCCAACCATTCATCAAACGTATTTTTTTCGTATAAATCCATTTTATTGAAAATAAGAATCGTAGGCTTTTGACCAGCTTTCAAATCGTTCAATGTATTTTTTACGACTGCAATTTGATCTTCATATTTTGGATGCGAAATATCAACCACATGCAAAAGAATATCTGCTTCTCGTACTTCATCCAAGGTACTTTTAAAACTTTCGACCAAATGATGCGGTAGCTTTCGTATAAACCCAACAGTGTCGCTTAATAAAAATGGCGTACGTTCAAATACAACTTTGCGAGTTGTGGTATCGAGTGTTGCAAATAATTTATTTTCGGCAAACACTTCCGATTTACTTAAGAGTTGCATGATTGTAGATTTACCTACATTGGTATATCCTACTAAAGATACACGAATAAATTCACCCCGTTCTTTACGCTGTGTAAAAGACTGTTTATCAATCTCTAACAAACGTTTGCGTAGCAATGCTATCTTATCTTTAATAATACGACGATCAGTTTCGATTTCTGTCTCACCAGGTCCTCGTGAGCCAATACCACCACCTTGGCGTTCCAAGTGTTTCCACATACCTTTAAGTCGAGGTAAAATATACTGATATTGTGCCAACTCTACCTGCACCTTAGCTTGCGCTGTCTTGGCACGGGAAGCAAAAATATCCAAGATCAAATCACTACGATCAATAACTTTTCGCTTAAGGATATCTTCAATATTCAACAATTGTGAACCAGTAAGTTCATCATCAAAAATAACCAAGTCCACCGAATGGGTTTCGATGTATCGCTTAATTTCTTCCAATTTTCCTTTACCCAAAAATGTACGACTGTCAGGATGTTCCAATTTTTGGTAAAATCGTTTAATTTCTATGGCACCTGCAGTCTCGGCCAAAAACGATAATTCATCCAAGTATTCTGTAATGAGTGCTTCAGTTTTTCCTTGTGGTAACCATCCTACTAATATAGCGTTGACATCCTGTACAACTTGTTTCTTTTTTTCTATCAAAATGTTGATTCAATTTATCGAACTACAAATATACTAACTATTTTTCACCTCAATCCAACCTGCCTTGCTTGATAATCCCAAAAAAATGAAATACTTTTATAGACCAAATGAAAAAAACCAATGAACCCCTCTCGTCGTTCTTTCTTAAAAACAAGTGGATTAGCTTCGCTAGGCTTATTCTTCAGTAAAGATACATGGAGTAAAAATCTGACACAAGCACTCGACAATGCAGTCAATACTCCACCATCCCTTCTTGCCTCTGATGAGGATTTTTGGTATTATGTCCAACAATCATTTACTACATCTACAGCTATCATTAACTTAAATAATGGCGGCGTAAGTCCTTCACCAAAAATAGTGCAGGATGCTATGAAACGACACCACGATTTGAGCAATGAAGCCCCAAGTTATTACATGTGGCGAATATTGGATCAAGGTCGAGAACCCCTTCGAAAACGATTGGCTGAATTGGCGGATGTTTCGCCAGAAGAAATCGCCTTACATCGCAATGCCTCTGAAGCACTTGAAACAATTATATTTGGCTTGCGTTTAAAAGCGGGCGATGAAATTGTCCTTTCCAAACAAGATTACCCAAATATGTGCAATGCTTGGAAACAACGTGCACAGCGTGATGGTATCAAGTTGATTTGGGTCGATCTCGAATTACCTTCAACAGATGATGAGTACTTGATTGATGCATATACATCAAAATTTACATCCCGAACAAAACTCGTTCACATCACACATATCTTCAATTGGAATGGACAAATATTACCTGTCCGACAAATTGCAGACAAAGCACATGCATTGGGCATTGAAGTTTTGGTAGATGGCGCGCATTCCTTTGCTCACTTTGAATTTACTTTACCAGAGTTAGATTGCGATTACTTTGGTACAAGCTTGCACAAGTGGCTTACATCGAGTATTGGCACTGGGTTCATGTATGTAAAAAAAGAAAAAATAAAACAACTTTACCCCTTATTTGGCGCTGATGATCCAGAGAAAGATGACATTCGAAAGTTTGAAGCCTTAGGCACTAGACCATTTTTCATTGAGCAAGCTACTGGCAAAGCCATCGATTTTTACAATATGATTGGAGGCAAAAGAAAAGAGGAACGCCTTTTCTACTTGAAAGACTATTGGATAAATCAAGTCAAAGACATGCCAGAAGTCAAAATCAATACTCCTTTACAAAAAGGATACAGTTGTGCAATTGGCAATATTTCAATTGAAGGAAAAGAAGCCAGTGAACTTGAATCATTTTTATTTGAACATTACAAAATTCACACTGTTGCTATCAATTGGGAAAATATACATGGCGTTCGCATTACGCCAAATGTATACACAAGCTTAGACGATTTGGATCTTTTGGTAAAAGGGATCCGTGCATTTGTCGAAAAATCGAAAAAAGGATAAAATGTTATTCCACTTTGACAATATTATTTTATTGAATTTTTCGTCAGAATTAATTCTTACAAATAGTCGCTGATGCTGTACTTTTGGGTTCAAAATACGACTTAGACTATGAGCGACGAAAAATCCTTGAATTTTCTGGAAGAAATCATTGAAAAAGACCTTGAGAACAATACACACAATGGTAGAGTATTGACTCGATTCCCTCCCGAACCCAATGGCTATTTGCATATAGGACACGCCAAAAGTATTTGCTTAAACTTTGGCTTGGCCAAAAAATACAACGGCAAATGCAACCTTCGTTTTGACGATACCAACCCTACTACCGAAGAAACTGAATATGTCGAAAGCATCAAAGCTGATATTAAATGGCTTGGATTTGAATGGGATCAAGAATTGTATACATCAGATTATTTTGAACAATTGTATCAATTTGCAGTTGATTTAGTCAAAAAAGGATTTGCTTATGTCGACGATTCAAGTGCGGAAGAAATGGCTGCTCAAAAAGGCTCACCAACCTCACCTGGTGTTACGAATCCATTTCGCGAGCGAAGCATAGATGAAAATCTCGATTTATTTGTTCGTATGAAAAACGGCGAATTTCCAGATGGCGCAAAAGTATTGCGTGCAAAAATAGACATGGCACATACCAATATGTTGATGCGCGACCCGGTTATCTATCGTATCAAACATGCACATCATCATCGCACCGGAAACGCATGGTGTATTTATCCTATGTACGACTTTGCACATGGTCAAAGCGATAGTATTGAAGAAATTACGCATTCAATTTGTACGCTAGAATTCGTTCCTCATCGTGAATTGTATGATTGGTTTATTGAGAAGCTTGGTATTTTTCCATCTCACCAATATGAGTTCGCCCGTGGCAATGTCAACTATACTGTAACCAGCAAAAGACGACTTTTACAATTGGTTAAAGAGAATCATGTGGAATCGTGGGATGACCCTCGTATGCCTACTATCAGTGGATTTAGACGTAGAGGTTTTACACCAAATAGTATTCGCGAATTTTGGGATAAAGTAGGTATTGCCAAACGTGATAATGTGATCGACTTTAGCTTACTTGAATTTTGTGTACGAGAAGATTTAAATAAAATTGCTTTGCGTAGAATGGCTGTTTTGGATCCGATTAAAGTCACCATTACAAATTATCCTGAAGGTCAAACAGAAACATTGCATGCCGAAAATAATCCTGAAGATGAACATGCAGGTCATCGTGACATTTTATTTAGCAGAGAACTTTGGATAGAGCGCGACGACTTTATGCCCTCACCTCCGCCAAAATATTTCAGATTAGGGCCTGGTCTTAAAGTCCGTTTAAAACATGCCTATATCATAGAATGCACCGATTTTAAAATGGATGAAAATGGTCAAGTAACAGAAGTGCACTGCATTTATTTCCCCGAAAGCAAAAGTGGTGAAGACAAAAGCGGCATAAAAGTAAAAGGTACAATGCATTGGCTCAATTGCGCCTCAGCAAAAACGGCAGAAGTGCGTATATATGATCGATTATTCAATGTAGAAAATCCAGCTTCAGAAGATGGTGACTTTAAAGATTATATCAATTCTGCTAGCTTAACAGTAATACCAAATGCATATATCGAGGCTTCATTGTCTGATGCAAATATGGATGATCGTTTTCAATTTATTCGCTTAGGTTATTTCTGTTTAGATAAAAATTCAACCCCTGAACATCTTGTCTTCAATAGAACAGTTGGATTGAAAGATAGCTGGGCAAAAGAAATGAAAAAATAAGCTTATACTCGAAAATGTGTTTTCATAATTCATTGACCAAAAAGCCAAAGAAAGTAGCCAAACATTACAACGTGCAAGTAGATGAAGATTTGCATGAAGAAATATATCATGGCAATGGATTTACTTTTCTCAATTGGCCC
>JBILCF010000224.1:0-3671 GCA_044353325.1 Chitinophagaceae bacterium
TCCTAACTACAAAGTTATACTCCATCATTTGAGTATGCACAATAACAATTTAGTTATTTATTGCTCCATACCACCATTCAGTACAAATGCATGTGGATTGATAACCTTCAATAGTATGAATAAAATAACTAAGGTTAAACTTAGTCATGTATAAAAAAAATCGAATAAATTAGATAAGCATACAAATCGGAGTTTCTAAAAACCCTTTTAGTGTTTGCAAAAATCTTGCTCCTACTGCTCCATCAACAATGCGATGATCGCAACTCAAGGTCAATTTTAAAATTTGTTTCACTACAATATTACTACCTTCGACAATCGGAGTTGGTGCTATTTTACCCACAGCTAAAATACAAGCATCAGGAGGATTTACAATAGCAGTGAATTCGTCAATATCCATCATACCTAGGTTAGAAATTGTAAATGTGTTTCCAGTAAATTCCGAAGGTTGAATTTTTTTGGTTCGTGCTTTTTCATACAATTCATTCGCATCAGTAGCGATTTGAGTTAACGATTTTTGATTTGCAAACTTAATTACAGGGACAATTAATCCCTCTTCGAGTGCAATCGCACTACCAATATGAATATGATGGTTTTGGCGAATAACATCACCCAACCAACTGCTATTTACTTCAGGATGTATAGTCAAAGAACTAGCTACAGCTTTTATCATCATATCATTGATGGATATTTTAACAGGACTTGATGCATTAATTTGTTTACGTGCTGCGAGTAAATTATCCATTTGAATGCTAGTTTTCAAATAGAAATGTGGGGCTGTAAATTTACTTTCACTTAATCGTTGTGCTATGATTTTACGCATTTGAGTAACCGGTGTATCGGTATATCCTTCTACCCCAGCTATACAATTGGATGTAACAGTCGGAGTTGATGCATTCGGAGCAATAGCTGATGTAGCTGCAGTTACTTTAGGTACATATTGATCAATATCGCGTTTAACAATTCTGCCACCATCACCAGTTCCAAGTACATCGGCCAATGATATTCCTTTTTCTTTAGCTATCTGTTTGGCCAACGGAGAGGCTTTTATTCTGCCATCATTTGCATTCGAATGAAGAATTTCAGAAATTGGTTCTACTTTTGAGGCAGCTGGCGTCTCTACAGGTTTTTCTATAGATGAAGCACTAGTTTCAGTACTTTGAGGAGATGAAGCAAATGAAGCAAGGTAAGGTGTAATATCAGTACCCGCTTTCCCTACAACAGCAATGACATCATTGACTTTCGCGGCTTCTCCAGCTTTTACACCTTGATATAACAATGTTCCATCAGCGTAACCAATAACTTCCATAGTTGCTTTATCGGTTTCAACATCAGCCAATGAATCATCCGCTTTTACAGCATCACCAACTTGTTTATTCCAAAGTACAATTTTGCCTTCTTTCATTGTATCGCTAAGCAAAGGCATACGAATGACAGTCAAATCCTTTGGTATTTCCACCACAGCTGCTGGCTGAGTTTGAACTGCTACTGCTGGCTCTGAAGCTACTACAGTTTCTACTGCTGGAGTTGCAATAGGTGCGTCCAACAATGAAGATATATCCTCACCTTCTTTGCCTATGATGGCTATAATATCATTTACTTTGGCTGCTTTACCTTGTTCCACACCGATATACAATAGCGTTCCTGCAACGTAAGGAATGACCTCCATCGTAGCTTTATCGGTCTCTACATCAGCAATAGCATCGTCACTTTTAACTTGATCACCCACCTTTTTATTCCAATTGGCTATGATACCTTCTTTCATGGTATCACTCAGTAAGGGCATACGTATAACTTCCGCCATAAGATTGTTTAAAATTTTCTCAAAAGTAATATAAAATAGATAAATAATGACGTTCAAATCATAAGAATTCTCATAAGAAAACATTAGTGCCGTTCTTAAAAATGTTGTAACCTACTATCATAGAACTTGAATAAACTGATACTCTGTTGTAATTTCAGCCTATGAAAAACCTATTACCCTTTGACGGCACAGTTTATTATCATGGAAAAGTGTTTGATCGACGCGAATCTGATGCAATTTTCTGTATATTAAATACTCAAATTGAATGGAAGCATGATGAAGTTATGCTGTTTGGAAAGAAAATCACGACGAAGCGCAAAATGGCTTGGTACGGCGATATGGGCAAACAGTATACATACTCATCCATAGAACGAATTCCTTTGCCATGGACAAAAGAATTATTATATCTTAAAAAACTCGCAGAAGAAAAGACATCTTCTCAATTTAATTCCTGCCTACTTAACTATTATGCCTCAGGCGAGGAAGCTATGGGTTGGCACAGCGATAATGAATCAATGTTGGTGAAGCATAATACGATTGCATCATTCAGCTTTGGAGCGGAACGAAAATTTGTATTGAAACACAAGACCACAAAACAAAAAGTGGAAATCATACTTGAACATGGAAGTTTTCTCAGTATGGAAGATGAAATACAAGATCATTGGAAACATGCGCTACCCAAATCTATGAGAATAAAGCAAGCACGCATCAATTTGACATTTCGATTGATAAAATAAGTGTATTGAATGCTTCTTGTTAATTTATAAAACTACAATAAATTACACTTTGAATAAATTTAGTCCGATATATCTACTTTAAAAGAACCGAAAACATAAAGTTCAATCGTTAGCAACACATTTATTCAAAAGTTACCATGATTGGATCAATTCTAATAGTGCATTAATTATCTGTCATTCAAGCCTATTCCAAAACCAAAAAAAGCTGCAACAAATGCTAAGTGAATAAACAGAACTGCCTTTTGCCAAGTGGGCCTTTCATTTCACTTTTGTTCTGCATCAAAGGGATCAAAAATAAACCCAATACACATGGTAGCAGGGGCTTGTGTATAATCTTTTGAAACTATAGCATAGTAAAATCCTAATAAGATAAATGCTATGTACATGACTTTGTTGTATGGAGTTTTCATGATATATTTTTTTTCAAAAGTATAAATCGCTCCTTTCATAAAATTGTACTTTTAAGACACTATAATATTTTCCAAACAATCTTTTCTCCGTCAACTTGTTTAGCTACTTTGAAGAATTCAACAGGGTTATGACCTGTTAGTTTTTTAAACTCTTTTATAAAGTAAGAATGATCATAATAAGCACTCTCATAAGTAATTTCTGTAAGGGATTTAACCCCATCAGTATTCAATTTTGAAGCTATAGAATGACGAAATCTGACAATTCTACGATACTCAACAGGAGAGCATGATAAATGTTTGATAAAATGCCTTTGGAATGTTTTTAAATTATATCCTAATTGCTCGGCAATGTGTGCAATAGAAGAATTAAAATCTAAATCATATAACAATGGAATTGAATACTCCATTTTAATTAATTCATTATTGTCTTGGTATATGGATAATAAAAATGCTTCTAAATTCTTTAAATCTATTTCTTTATCAAACAAGCTTATCCCAAATTTTATCCATTATTCATTTTTCAATTCTTGTGAAAATTCGGACGCAAGCGAATGAAAACTTTCATGAAAAAACCTGTTTATACCTAAGGGCTTAAAGATGATAGAAACTTCATTTACTTTACCAAAATAATTTATCCTTACAGGAAAAAGGTATTTCCCTAAAAGTTCTATTCTAATGTCTGAATTTAATTGCTCAACAATATCAATTTGAAACTCATGTCTG
>JBILCF010000225.1:0-3640 GCA_044353325.1 Chitinophagaceae bacterium
AACATTCAATGCATTGACGATGGATAGTGCGCCAGAGTTTAATACAACCTCATCAATCGAGACTTTTTTGAAAACTGCATTTAAAATTACTAAAGAAAATTCTGTAGTAGCATTACCCAACTTTAAAACCTTACAAAACGATGGTCATGATGTTTCTATATGGGCAAACTATGAAGAAATATTTAATCAAAATCAAGATTTGAACACGTCTGAAATGCAAGCTTTTATCAAAAAAGATTATTTTAAAGATGCAGCATTGGCAACCGGAATTGATTTCGAAAAAGGAACAACTGCTATTACGATGGATTATTTTATGAGTAAAGACTTGGCCGACATCTATAAAAAATACAGCAATAAAAATGTGAATGAGGACCTAGTTAAAAACATTCCATCAAATGATGTTGCCTTCATTGCAGCTTATAACTTTCAACCGCAAATGGTTCAAGATTTTTTGAAAAAATTTAGTTTGGATGGTCTTGCTAATTTGGGCTTAATGATGATTGGTACTAGCATGGATAAAATTGCTTCTACCTTCAAAGGTGATATGGTTTTTGCTGTCACAGACATTAATATTAAAGATACGATTCAAAAAATACCAGACACGGATATCGAATTAGTTGTAGAGCCTCAAATGAATTTTTCTTTTGCAATGGCTATCAAAGACGAATCTGCTGTAGATGAGTTATTAAATAAAGGTGTGAAACAATCAGTCTTGACTAAAGAAGGAAACATGTATACCATGTCGGGAGGCACAATCATGAAAAATAAAGAATTACTTGTTTATTCGTCTAAAAAAGAAATGACCGAAAAGTTTCTAAATGGTAAAAATAATATCGAAAATACAATACCTAAAGATGTAATCAAAAATATCAAGAGTAATCCAATGACAATATATTTGGACATGAAAAAAATCATGCAGTTTATTCCTGAACAAGACATGACTGCTGAAGATAAAGTTTTATTGACCGAAACTAAAAATATGTTTACATACATAGAAATGTATGGCGGTAAGTTGAAAAACAATGCGAATCATTTTGAAGGAAATGTATTTTTTAGCAACAAAGAAGAGAATTCTTTGATCCAATTGTTGAACCAAGCAATGAAACTAAAAAAGAATGAGGATGCGAAACAAGCTAAAGTGCCTCAAATAGATACAAACATAGTGCTTTAAGGTATAGTCGTGTTAAAAAAAATAGTACAAATACCTTATTTTTTATACGTCAGTTTTTGGTTTATCTTACTGATTTTAATTTCATTTCCGATTACATTGGTTTTGATATTATTACCCAATGGTATGAGAGATCGAGGTATGTTTTGGTTAATGAAAACCATCAGTTATTTGTGGTTTGTACTCTGTGGTATTTTGCCAAGAAATATATACCGATCTAAAGTTGATTTTTCGAAGCGGTATATCATCACACCCAATCATCAATCGTTTATAGATGCTGCTACAATTTATACGTCTATTCCAAATTTGTTTAAAACTTTAGGTAAAATCGAATTGGAGAAAACCCCAATTTACGGCCTGATTTATAAAACTGTTGTCATTACAGTAGATCGAAGTTCACTTGCAGCTAAGGCAATGAGTTTTCGGAAAATGAAACAAGAAATGGATAATGGTATTTCAATTACAATTTTTTCTGAAGGGACATTTCCTGATCAACCTAGTCCGAAGTTGCAACCTTTTCAGGCTGGAGGTTACTCTCTTGCAATTTTGCAAAAAGTGGATATTTTGCCAGTGTTGTATATTGATGCAGCGTATCGAATGCATCCATCACAGGTTTGGAATATGACTCCTGGCATTCATCGTGCTGTTTTTTTACCTTTACTATCTACTTTAGGTTTGGACAAACAACATGCAGCTCCATTGAAAGATTATGCTGAATTGTATATGCAACATTGTCTAGATTATTGTAGACAAAATAAAGTGTCTGATGTTTGGGAAATTGCCGAACTTTGGCTCAAAAATAATCCATTTCAGAATGAAATTCGCTGATGTTATATTGCCACTTGCTGTACCTCAAACCTATACTTTTGGGATACCAATCGAACTTCAGGCAGATGTTCGAATTGGTTGTAGAGTTGAAGTTCAATTTGGCCAACGAAAAATTTACAGTGGACTAGTCAAGCGTATTCATAACGATAAACCTGATGTTTATACCGTCAAACCTATTCGAAGTGTATTGGACAAAGAGCCTGTTGTAACTGAACATCAATTGAAGTTTTGGGAATGGGTAGCCAATTATTATGCTTGTACAGAAGGAGATGTTATGAATGCTGCTTTGCCAGCACATCTAAAGTTGGTCAGCGAAACCTATGTAGTATTAAACGAGGACGTTCAAGTAGATGCACAAACGCTTACAGATGATGAATTTCTGGTATTGCAAGCGTTGGAAATCAAGCGAAATCAATTGGATGGGAAATAATATTTTTCTGATTTGAATAGTATCCTTAATTTTAAGCAATGAAAACGAGGCTTATTCTTTTATTTATAATGTTTCATGTCTTTGCTCATGCACAACGTGTGAATCAGTTGTATTATCCATCTCATACATTTCAAAAGCAAGATATAGCGTCGCATACTGAGTTGTTTCGTGCTTTATTTCCTCAACTCAATACAGAAGGAATATCACTTGAACAGAAATTTAAAAAGTATACAAAACATACAGCGCACTACGAGTATTCATTATTGTTTCATCAATTGCCAATTGTGCAAGCTTGCCTCAAACTCAATACAACCTTAGATGGTAAAGTAATTAGTATTAAACTCGAACATGATGATTTAAAAGAACTCAACACAAATGAGATTTTACATCAAATGCAATCTTGGCAAGCTTTACAAATCGATACATGGATAAAAGCAAATGTGGAACAGTCAGCTGATGTCAAACAATCAAAGCTTGCTATCCTTTTTCAAGATGATAATCCGAGTGTAGTGTTAGAGTTGGATAGGTGGAATACAACTTTAGATCAATTGGATTATGTTGCTATTGATGGACAAATACTGCAAAGTTTTGATCGAACTAGAAGAGTAAAAATTGACACTATAGTGAATTGTAAAGTGTTTAATCCAGATCCATTAACTTCATTGAATCAAATTTATGGAGGTATCTATTTAGACAATGCCGATGCAGCATCGACGTGGTTTATTCCTGCTTATGTCAATAAAAGTTTTCCAGCACAATTTGAAACATCAAACAATACATTTTATTTGGAGAATAAATGGGTCGTTATCGAAGATGTAGAAAATCCAATTGCAGCCCCTGTAACAAGCGTAATTCCTTCATTCTATTTTAACAGAAATGAAAGCGGTTTTGAAGACTGCAATGTGATGTATCATATTGCTACTTTTCAGGATTATATTGCATCATTGGGATATGATACATTGATGGATATTCAAGCGAAGATAGATCCTCATGCTTTATTTGGAGCAGACAATTCGATGTTTTTGCCAAACGGCGGAAATCCATTGATGAAATTTGGAACTGGCGGTGTCGATGATGCCGAAGATGCCGATGTGATAATACATGAATACTGTCATGGTATTAGTTGGAGTGCCAACGAAAATTCGAGCTTTACAGCAGAGAGAAGTGGTTTGGATGAAGGTTTAGCAGATTATTTTGCGACATCTTATTCTAGA
>JBILCF010000226.1:0-3635 GCA_044353325.1 Chitinophagaceae bacterium
CAACTGAAGGTGCATTAGAGCTACTGTGTGAAAATGTAGCTCGTGTTTCTTCATGCATGGGCTTGCCATGTATAATGATAGAATATCCTTTATTGCCAATTTGTTCAGATCTATTCCATACTTTTTCTACAAAAGGACAAGTTGTATTGTATCGAAGTGGATCTATTCCAATTGAGCGTAGTTTCTCTTCAGTCTCTAATGTTGTGCCAAAAGCAGGTATAATTACGACATCATCTTCATTAAGTTCGTCCCACGAAATATACATTTTACCGACTGTATCCATTATAAATTGAACCCCACTTGCAACCAAATCAGCATTGACCTGTGGATTGTGGATCATTTCGCTGAGTAGAAAAATTCGTTTAGATGGATTTTCGCTAACGGTTCTAAATGCAATTTCAATTGCATTTTCAACACCATAACAAAAGCCAAAATGTCTAGCTAAATAAATTTCTACACTTCCAAAATCAAGTCGAGTCGGTGTAAAATCTTTCTTAAGTTTGTCATCTGCTTTTCGTTTGTTTTTTATAGCTGTAATCAAAGGACTTCTGTAAAATAATGGGATTTCGAAGTTTTTCATCTAAGGATACTATTTTCTTATCGCAAATGTAGATAACTTATTATCCTAATCGTGCTTCCTAAACAAAAAAGTCCTAAAAAATATGTAATTTTGAAAGATTCATATATTCTTAATATATAACATGAAAAAAATAGTCATTTTATTGCTTAGTTCGATTCCATTTGCTGTCCAATCACAAGAATTAAAACCCAAAAATGGGGGAGCTGCAAATGTAGTGTCAATAGAAGGGGTGTACCTTGGTTTTGGTATTCCTACCTCAGATGATGTTGAACTTTATCCTCAACTCAATCATATAGTTCCAGCAAATGCTTCATCCAATCCTACTGAGCTGAGTTTGCTTAAAGCAGCTAAACTTGAAGAAAAAAAGAAGGCTATTGAACAGCAGCAAGCGAATGAAGATATTCAGAATCAAGAGAGTTCGATGAAAAAAACAAGAGCATTTGAGCCAATAAAAGAAGTAGGCTATAATGCTATAGGAGCCACTGCTACTCCACCTGATAATACAATTGCCGTAAATGAAGACAATGTCATTATTTGTATGGTGAATAGTACAATGAGACGATATAGTGCGGCGACAGGTGTCGGTATTGCATCAACTACAACACTTTCTAATTTTTTCGCTACACCTCAAAACGGAACATTGTTAACGAGCTCTGTCTGTGATCCCAAAGTTATATTTGACCCTGAATCTAAGCGATTTATAGCTTTTGCTCAAACATGTCAAGGTAATTCCGCTACATCTCAATTGTTGTTTGCATTTTCAAAAGGTTCAGATCCAGCATTGGGGTGGTATTTTTATGCATTTAGTGGAAACCCAAGTGCATCTGTAGGTCAAAATGTGTGGTTTGATTATCCAAAAATTGCAGTATCAAATAGTGATGTTTTTGTGACAGGTAATATGTTTAACAACAACAAACAGTATGTTGAATCTGTTGTCTATCAAATTAATAAAGTTAAATGTTATGCAGGTAACACATTAGCAAATAATGATGTGTTGTTATGGTATAATTTGGATAATAATCCATTTACCTTAGTTCCCATGAGCAATGGAATGTCAGGTGGATATGGTAATAACATGTATTTGGCTTGTACCAAGCAGTCTGGATCTACTAAACGAATTGGATTATTTGAAATTACTAATTCTACGAACAATAATCCTCAAATGACAGCAGAATTGATTCCAACAGATACAATTTCTTCGCCTGCAGATGCAATACAAAATGGGTCTTCTGTCGTGTTGGATATTGGAGATAACAGAGGTATGGATGGTTTTTATTTGAATGGAACAATTCATTACGTTTTCCATTGTGATGTTGGTCAAGGTTATTCTGGAATTAATTATTCTAGAATTACTAAAACTGGTAACCAATGGACATTGAAAAGACGTATTATCAAAATTGCTGGTAAAGACTTAGGCTTTCCGTCTATTGCATCATTTGGCTATACACCCAATGATCAATCCTCAATTATTGGCTTTAATTATGCCTCATCATCTGATTTTCCAGGTATGAAGGCTATTTATATTGACAATAATATGATTCCTTCAGCACCAATTGAAATTAAATCTGGAACTGGATATGCGAGCGTATTGACTTCAGGTGGTAAAACGCGTTGGGGCGATTATTCAGGATTAAGTCGAGTTTTAAATGCGAGTAAACCGACAGCATGGCATTTTGGTATGTTTGGCAACACATTAAATACATGGACAAACTATTTTGCTAAGATAACTACACAAGGTTGGCCATTAGCTACAAATGAAATCATAGAAGAACCTTCAAAAGCAATTGTTTATCCTAATCCAGTTGTGGATGATCACTTTAAAGTTATGTTAACCCTTGAACAAGCTGGAATAATTGAAGTCCAATTGCTCGATATCAATGGTCAAATAATACGTAAGATTTTTAGTTCCCCAGCTTTGAAAGGAGAAAATTTATTTTCAATTTACAAAGGTAATTTGGCAACAGGTTCTTATGTTTTGCAATTTTCGTTAGATCAAAAAATAATTCAAAATGAGACAATATCGGTTATACATCCTTAGTTTTTTGCTTTTATTGACATGTACTTTTTTGTCACAAGACACATTTGCTAAAAAGAAGAAAAAGCGATGTAAAAAAACTAAAACAACAAAAGTGGTCAAAGTAGACACGACAAATAAAGTGATACCTGCTCCTGGTGTTCCCAACAAAGCTGAATTTGATTCAATGAAAAATTCCAAAATGAATTTGAAATTGCAACAATCTGCATTGGTCGTTTCATTTATTAGTTTAAGCTCTGGGATAGACATGAATTCAGCAAAGTCATTGGAAAATGATATTATTGAATATAGAAAAAAGAACGAATGCGATCTTAGGTTTGAGTTAAAACCATGGGGTAGAGAAGGGGAAAGAGATTACTGTATTTTCTCTCCAGATATGTCTTGCTTAGATAATTTTGCCAAACTAGTTAAATCTAAATATGGCAACAACTCAAAGATTTTTGTAAAAGAAAAAGTAGAATGTAGAAAATAATTTGTTAATTTGACTTAAATATTAAAATAGAATGAAGTTTAAACTCCTCTTATTGTCAGCTATTTTAGGTTCTCAGCTTGCTATTGCCCAACAAAATGTTCAATGTGGAAGCCACATCTATCTTCAAAACTTAGACAAACAATATCCAGGTTTTGAAAATTATGTCAATAACTTAGCTCAACTTAATACTACAAATAGCAATAAAACTAGAGCGAGTGTGGTCTATATTCCTGTAGTAGTTCATATAGTATATAATAGTGCTACTGAAAATCTCACTGATGACTACGTCAATGCACAAATTGATTTGTTAAATCGATCCTTTGCTCGTACCAATAGTGATACAACTAATATGCGTTCGGTGTTTAATCCTATTGTAGGTAAAGCCAATATCCAATTTGTATTAGATCAAATTAAACATGTTTCAACTACTCATGGACAATTTATCATGGATTTTACATGGAATGGTTATAATACCGCAGATGATGTTAAACAAACTAATGCTGGTGGTAGTGACGCTGTAATGCCAGATAAAAAAATGAATTTATGGG
>JBILCF010000092.1:0-10792 GCA_044353325.1 Chitinophagaceae bacterium
GGAATATGATCCTGAAGAGTATAATATATTATTAAAACCAATATTGAATGGATTTGCAGATGTTGTTTATGGATCTCGATTTATGGGAGGCAAACCACATCGTATTTTATTTTATTGGCATAGTATCGGGAATAAATTTTTAACGAATTTATCTAACATGTTTACCAATCTGAATTTAACGGATATGGAGACCTGTTACAAAATGATGAAACGGGAGATATTTCAGACATTACATTTAGTCGAAAATCGTTTTGGATTTGAGCCAGAAGTTACAGCCAAAATTTCTCGCATCAAAGGTATTCGCATTTATGAAGTTGGAATTTCATATTATGGAAGAACCTACGAGGAAGGTAAAAAAATCGGACCTAAAGATGGATTCCGAGCTATTTATTGTATCCTGAAATATGGATTATTTAACGCTAAATAATCTTATTTTCTTGCGTGTAAAATCGTTTCAAAAATGGGATCTCACTTAACGCAAGTAAAGTAGGAATCAATAATGCAGTAAACTCACTTTTATAACGGACCAATGCTCCTTCGTTCGGAATGGTAAATCCTATAAATAAATAAATACTTATAGAAAAGAAAAGTAAGAAGAGGTAATAGCTTGTGTTTAAATGGTTTTTCTTGATAAATCGAAAAGCTACTAAAATAGTAATGAAAATAAAATAAGAATCTAGAGCAGCAATTTGATACCTAAGTGGATCTTGAAATGAAAAGTTGGGTAACAACAAAATATGATATAAAGCGTAGGGTAAACATTGAATATAACTCCAAAATGAATTTTCGAGTTTGGGTAAATATATATCTGTAAAGCCGCTGAGTGTCAAGAAATCAGATTGTTTGTTGGCAACTATTTGCATCGGATCTAAACTCGGAAAAATGTATTGCAATGTAAAAAATAAAGTAAAAAATAACACATAGCTGAAAAAGAAAAAACGCATTTTTTGATTGGTGTATTTCGAAAAAATCCATAGAAATAATGGAGGTAGAAAACATAAAAAATAGAAGTATCGAATAATAAAAAGTAAGCATAAATTGATCAAGACGATTAAAAGAGCTTTAAAAGAAGATGTGTTTTTATATTTTAATCCGAAATAGCAAATAAACCCAATAGCTGTCAATATCCAGCCATCTTTGTGGATACCACTACACCAAAATAAAACAGATGGTATAAAGAAAATGCTGACTAAATAAAGCCATTTCTTTTGAGGTTGCAGCTGGTAAAACGTTTTATATAATAGAAGTTGCCCCCAAAAGAAAAAAACGTTGTAAAAGATTACATTGACATAGATATGTCCGAATGATAAGATATTGGAAAGTACCATGAATTTTCCATGGAATAATGAGCCGAGATTGCTCCAAAATGGATTGTTTTCTCGTTTGAAAAAATTAAGTCGCCCTTCTGCTTCTCCCCAATTGAAGAGCCATTCGTTTATAAATGCTTTTGGGTTGGTTTTGAAAGTTTGCAATTCGCCAATAGACTGCCAATGAAAAAATGACACATCGCTATGGCTCAAGATATTGTTGTGAAAATAAAGGTTCACACTTGATGCAACGACCTTTACTCCAAATATCACTATGAGTAAAAGCGAAGATATACCTGTATTTTTGTTCAATTTAAACGCATGAAAAATAGCGCTAAACAGAAGGAAATACAGTATAAATAAGGCGATTTGCACGGATAAATATACATGCAATTTTAATAATATCTAAACGTTGATGGGGTAAATAAAGAATAATGAGTTACTTAGCAGAAGTAGAATTCAAAATATGGTCTTTCGGTAAATCAGATTTTTTAATCGTAATTGTTTGGACATCTACTTTGAAGTTTTGTTTATCGCCAGCTGTTACTTGCTCTTCTAATGGATCTTTAACTTCTTCTTCTTTTGAAACTTGCTCAGAAGTAGTTGCCATTTTACTTTTATTAGTATTATTTGCGGCCGAAGCAATATAACGCGGATTATTCTGTATAGGTATATTGATGTCCATCATATCAGCTTCTCGTGGAAGTGTTTTTAGTTTACTTTTAATCCAACGAGATGATGATAGATAGTTGTTTGATGTATGATAAATAAACAAACAATGACCATTTTTAATTTTATCAATGATTTTAGGGGCTACATCAACAGGTAAAGCAGGACAACCATGGCTTCTACCAATGCGTTTGTTTGCTTTTGCGTAATCATCACTTACATATTCAGCTCCATGTATGACAACTGCTCTGTCGTATGCATTGCTGTTAAATTGGCCATCCTTGCCGTTTAATTTTAATGAATACCCATTGTTACCTTCATATGTTTCGCCTGTAGTATAAAATCCTAAGCTGGATTGATGAGACTCATGTGTATTTGAAAAAGCAACTGCAAATTCTTCGCCAGTACCTTGACCGTGAGCTACCAATGTGTTGAAAACGATTTTTTTAGACTTTAAATCAATAACCCAAAGTCGTTTTAAATTACTTGAAAGTGTAAAGTCGCAAACCGTCAATAATGCATTTGGAATCAATAAGCCATCTTCTTGCATGTTTAAATAACCGTAAAAAGCTTTGCTGAATACTTCGAAATTTAATTTTCTATTTTTCCCGAATTTGATTTGGTCATAAACATATCGAATATAAAGATCTGTCTTGGAGGTAGTAGTTGATTCTGATTCATTTTCATTGATACCTATCGCAGAAGAAACAAACGTTTTTTGCATCAAAAATAAGGTCAGCAATATGTAAATAAATTTTCTCAATTTGTTTTGTCCCTTTGTTTTAAATAGTAGTGAAATCAAATTTAGTCAATTCTTTGACTAGATTTGTTGCAATAACAGTTTATTTAGACAAATATTACTAAAATAAGGGGGAAAACGTTGAACTTTAACGTTTCTTTGAGATAGCTAGTTTAGCTGCTTTTATGATTGCATCAGCGGTTAAACCATATTTTTCAAGTAATTGCATTGGTGTACCACTTTCGCCAAATGTATCTTGAACAGCAACATATTCATGCGGACAAGGATGGTTTTGTGATGCAACTTGTGCAATACTATCTCCCATTCCACCATTTTTTTGATGTTCTTCTGCAGTTACAATACAATTCGTTTTAGTGATTGAAGCTATAACAGCTTGTGCATCTAATGGTTTAATTGTATGGATATTGATAAGATCACAATGAATACCTTCTTTCTCCAATTGTTCTACAGCTTTCATAGCTTCATATACCATATGTCCACAAGCAAAAATACTGACATCATTACCTTCATTGATATGTTGTGCTTTACCGATTTCAAAAGGAACATCTAGCGGAGTGAAATTAGGCCACTTTGGTCGTCCAAAACGCAAGTAAACAGGACCTTTGTGAGATGCAATAGCCATTGTAGCAGCTTTGGTTTGATTAAAGTCACATGGAACTATTACAGTCATACCAGGCAACATTTTCATCATACCTATATCTTCCAATACTTGGTGTGTTGCACCATCTTCTCCAAGGGTTAAGCCTGCATGAGAAGCGCAAATTTTTACATTTTTGCCACTATATGCCACACTTTGTCTGATTTGATCATACACACGAGATGTACTAAAATTAGCAAATGTAGTAGTGTAGGGGATTTTGCCTCCAATAGTCATACCGGCTGCTATGCCAATCATGTTGGCTTCTGCAATGCCACATTGAATAAAACGCTCAGGGAAATCTTTTATAAAAGCATTTAATTTAAGAGAACCTGCTAAGTCAGCGGTTAATGCTACAACGTTTTCATTTTGTTTAGCAATTTCATGAATACCCTCACCAAATCCGGCTCTGGTTTCTTTTTCATTTTGTATTGGAAAATCTACAAGCATGTGCAAATGTATATCATTTCACATTTTCTTTAATGCCGTTTTTATTCACAATTTACTAAATTTAATATTATAAAATTATTAATGTATAAATAAGTAATAAGAAAGTTTGTTGTTATAACAACAGTGATGTAGCTTTATGCTTTTAAATCGGTTTGAAATGAATACATACAAATACACCTACGACGATTTCTTAGTTTATTCATTGAGTTACTTTGGCCTCTCAGGTATTGTAGAGAAGAAATTAATCACAAGCACAATGAAAGATGAGTTATATATTAAACACGTTTTAGATGTCATGAATGAATGTAATGAAATGGATTTGTCTGATAGAGCTAAACATTTTAGATTTTTATACAAACGCTTTTGTATTAAAAATAAACTCAATAAAGATCAATTGATATCAGACATGCTTAATTATTGCGGTTGATATCGTTGCATTGAATAAAAAATTTTTTTTTCACTGAGTTCATTTGATTTTTTTAAGATTTTCTATTGAAATCGTTATTTATATTATTTTTACAGCTATGAAATATGCAATTATAGTTGCTGGAGGAAATGGTACACGTATGCAAAGTCAAATACCGAAGCAATTTCTTGACTTAAATGACAAACCTGTTATTTGTTATTCCATTGAATCATTCTTGTCCGTTTTTCCTGATATACAAATTGTTGTAGTTCTACCTAAAGACTATATTGAACATGGTAAATCGGTCTTATCTTATCTTAAATCAACTCACCCAATCATTTATGTTGAAGGTGGACAATCACGTTTTCATTCTGTCAAAAATGGATTAATGTCAATTCCAAACAACGGAGTTGTATTTATTCACGATGCAGTAAGACCTTGTATTTCAAGAGAGTTATTGCAGCTGTTATTTGTAAAAGCCGAATCAAATGGCAATGCAATTCCATGTATTGATTTGAAAGATAGTTTACGAAAAGTAGAATTGGAGAAGAATAGGGCGGTTGATCGATCAAAATATAAAATTATTCAAACACCTCAAGTGTTTCAGGCTGAGTTAATTAAGCAGGCATTTGAACAAGATTTCAACGAGCAATTTACCGACGAAGCTACTGTACTGGAAGGTTTGGGTCAGGAAATAAACTTAATCGAGGGGGATGAAGCAAACATTAAAATTACTAAGCCAATAGACTTGACATTAATGTCATTACTATTAAGGAAATAGCTTATTTAAGGGATTTACTTACAAACTTAAGATTTTTAGTATACTGACCATTTATAATTGAGTCAAACGTAGATTCCGTATAAGGAATTCCAATCATCTTTTTAGTTACGCGTGTAGAAATTATTCCCATTACATCATCACCTGAAAAATTCGTATAAATAGGTTTGATTTGATCAAATGTAATTCCACCTTGTGCTGAATTGACATCTACGTATGTCTTTAGTACTTGTCCGCCAGCTAAAATTAATAAATCTGGTGTGTCTACACGGCGAACTATATTTGATGCTGGTGCACCTAAAGCACTTACTAATGCATTGTAAAATGCTTTATTCTCCATTTGTACTGCAACAGCACCTGCTTTGGTTACATTTTTAACAACTGGAACATCTTTGTATAACTGTGTTGATAACAAAGTGTTGGTGTTGTATTCTTCATAATGAAAACGAATCACTACATCATAAAAAGCAGCATTGCTTGGTCCGTTCCATGCAAAAGTGTAATTTTTGGTTGGGTCACTAAAATTCAACTTATCAAATGCAGTAAAAGGATTTGTGATAGAAAAGGAGTTTGGCGCATCGTCAATAATAGAGGTTTCGCCAGTTATTTCTTTGCCTGAAGTTATATTTTTTACTCGGAGCCTGTATGTACGTTGTGGGTTCAAAGTTTGTTTAAGTTTGTATGCATAGTTGGGAGAATCTACAAATACCCCAGGTTCTTTAGTGTAACCTTCTAAATTTAAATCCACTCGCGTCAAAGGATAAACATTTGTTATGTTTCCATTGTTCAGTTCTTCTATTTTGACGTCTAAATTATTGAAATACAAAGTGTCTGCGTTTTGTGCAAGCACCAAATTGTCCATTTTCTCATCGTAAAAACCTTTTGTGATTTTGACATATTGAGCAGTATCGGATTTTGATAAAAGACAATATATGGTTGTAATTTCTTTGTAATCAGCACCAACTTTAAAATCTGTTGAACAAGCAGCAAATAAAATTGACAAAGTCACAAGCCCTAGAATGATTTTTTTCATATGGAACAAAGCTACGTGATTTGATTAAATCAAAAAAAGAATTTTGATGAATGAAAGGGGTCTCAACGTAAATATACCTAAAATTGATAAAAGCATGTTTTTTAATCCGATTAATTGAAATACATCAATATAAAGGGAAACTTTTTTAGAAAAACTAAAAAAACTGTTTGAAATCAAAGCTTATTATTTCTTTAATTCAATCCATTATGAAGAAGTGTCAAAAAAACTGGGTTGATAGTTACATCGTTATATTGTAGTTTCGCGGACTTAATTCATTGCTATGTCATTTGTCCTTTCAATCAAAGAAGCTGTTCAGGTTGCCCTTCAACAACAATATCAAAAGTCAATTGCTATTGATGAGATTTTGATCAATGAAACCAAACCTGAATTCATTGGAGATTATACGTTGGTAACGTTTGCCTTTTCGAAATTATTGGGTAAAAAACCGGATGATATAGCACATGAACTAGGGGCCACGCTCATGATGAACAATGAATTGTTTCAGTCCTACAATGTCATCAAAGGCTTTTTGAACTTAGAATTAAAACCATCATGTTATGTTGATTTTCTAAATCGACAGTATGCTAATCAAACTTTTGGTAATTCACCTTCGAATGGCAAAAAAGTTATGGTAGAATATTCTTCGCCTAATACCAATAAGCCTTTGCATTTTGGTCATTTACGAAATATATTCTTAGGGTATGCACTTAGTAATTTATTGAAAGTGACAGGTCATGAAGTTATCAAAGCCAATTTAATTAACGATAGAGGAATTCATATTTGTAAAAGTATGATTGCATGGCAATTGTATGCGAATGGTGCAACGCCAGAATCAACTGGAATCAAAGGTGATCATATGGTTGGAGATTATTATGTAAAATTCAATGATGTTTACAAAGAACAAATTGCAGCATTGCAAGCCGAAGGTGTAAATGAAGATGGTGCAGCCAAACAAGCACCTATCATGCAACAAGCACAAGAGTTGCTGCGAAAATGGGAAGCTGGTGATCCTGAAACTATTCGTATTTGGACGATGATGAACAATTGGGTTTATGCGGGTTTCAAAATATCCTACGAAAGGCTTGGAGTTGATTTTGACCAAATGTATTATGAAAGCAATACGTATTTGTCGGGTAAAGATGTCGTGAAAAAAGGATTGGCAGATGGCGTTTTATTTCAAAAAGAAGATGGATCTGTCTGGATTGATTTAACGGATGATGGCCTCGATCAAAAATTATTGTTACGTGGCGATGGTACATCTGTATACATGACTCAAGATATTGGTACTGCTATTTTAAAATATTCAGATTATAAAATGGATTCGTCCATTTATGTTATTGGCGATGAGCAAAATTACCACATGCAAGTACTCAAATTAATTTTAAAAAAATTAGGAGAGCCTTTTGCTGATGGCGTATATCATTTGTCGTATGGAATGGTAGAATTGCCTAGTGGTAAAATGAAAAGCCGTGAAGGGACAGTTGTAGATGCAGATGATATGATGGATGAAATGATTTCAATTGCACAAAAAAATACAGAAGAATTAGGTAAAGTTGATGGATTTTCTCCAGCGGAATTACAAAAGCTTTATGCTACTTTAGGTATGGGGGCATTGAAGTTTTATTTATTGCGTGTTGATCCCAAAAAGAAAATGATATTCAATCCGGAGGAAAGTATCGATTTTCATGGCTTTACTGGTCCATTTGTTCAGTATACGCATGCACGTATTTCGTCTATATTACGTAAAACAGAAGGCATCGATTTAGATTCTAAACTATATTATACATTGACAGCTGTTGAAATAAAAATGTTGCGAAGCTTAGAGCAATTTCCATCGATACTTATACAAGCAGCAAAGGAATACAATCCAGCTATGGTAAGCAATACAGTATATCAAGTTGCAAAAGAATTCAACAGTTTTTTAGTGGATCATTCTATCCTAAAAGCTGATACTGAAGGTGCTAAAATTACAAGGATTAAAATTTGTCAATTGACCCAACATGTCATTTCCTTTGGATTGAATATTTTAGGTATTGATGCACCACATCAAATGTAATTACCAATCGCTTCCTATTTTGCCATAAATCAGTAGTGAAGAAGTGTCTAAACTAGAGTTTGATGGGTCTTGGACAATGAAGTAACCTTTAAAATCTTGCGTAAATGTATTGAAATTAGTTTCCGCAATTTCCTTTGTAGCAGGTAAATTATTTATAATTTTCCCTAATACATAGGTTGCAGTAGGATTATAACCAAATGTCGTATTTGGGTCATATTCATGTATAGCTAAAGTATATTCCTTAGTCGCATCAGTGCCTGACATGTCCAATTGAAATTCAACAGCATCTGTAACTTCTTTTATAAATACATTTGCCAATAACCCAGCCGTATCATGAGTACCAGTATAAGATTTGTTAGCATGGTAAGTAATGTAACGGGTTTGTAAGACCTTTTTTTTGCCACAACTTTCTAATAGTATAATAGAGCAAATCAAACTACATAACAAGATTAGTTTCATCTTAGGGCTGTTTAGACGCTATTATCTGTTCTACTAAAGGGATACTTACACCTGTGAATGAGAATCCGCCATCGTGAAACAAATTTTGCATGGTTATTTTACGCGTCAAATCAGAGAATAAAGTCAAACAATAATTAGCACATTCTTCTGCTGTAGCATTTCCTAAAGGAGACATTTTATCGGCGTATTCAAAAAAAGCATCGAATCCACTAACGCCACTACCAGCAGTCGTTGGGGTAGGTGACTGAGAAATAGTATTGATTCGAACTTTTTTGTGCATACCATAATGGTATCCAAAACTTCGTGCTATACTTTCCAAAATAGCCTTGGTATCTGCCATGTCGTTGTATCCAGGGAAAGTACGTTGAGCGGCAATGTATGATAAGCCTACCACAGAAGCCCATTCGTTTAATGCATCAAGCTTCATAGCGCTTTGCAGTACTTTGTGAAATGATAAGGCCGAAATATCGATAGTTTTTAAAAAGTTATCATAGTTTGTATCTGTGTAAGGAATGCTTTTGCGCACATTTGGACTCATTCCTATTGAATGCAAAACGAAATCGATTTTTCCGCCTAAAACTTCCATGCTTTTAGAGAATACGTTTTCTAAATCCGTTGTCGAAGTAGCATCAGCGCCAATAATTTCTGCATTACCACACAAGCTTGCCAATTCGTTGATTTTGCCCATGCGTAATGCAATAGGGGCATTGCTCAATGTAAATGTAGCGCCTTCTTCATGGCATTTCAAAGCAATTTGCCATGCCATTGATTTTTCATCTAATGCACCAAAAATAATTCCGCGTTTTCCTTTTAATAAGTTGTATGCCATTCGTTGTATTTTTTAATTGAGGGTATAAAAGTAAAATATTCTTTTTAATAAATTGAATTATTGATATAAATATGAGCTCAGTCTATCATTGCTTCACTGCAAAATCGATTAATAGTTTTGCAACTTGTTCGAAATTAGTCAAAGCTAAGGTGTTTGCTTGATCAAAAACATCGTGATAAAAACCCTTGCCACTATTGGAATAAATGAAAAAAGAGGGGATCCCTTTTTCCGAAAAATAATAGTGGTCACTATTTTTAGTTTTGCCACGAATTTTGATGTCTGGTATGTAATTGTACTTCGCGTTAATGTCTACAAGCTGGTCAAACTTTTGTTTAAATGTTTCGCCATTGACGACAGTGATACCTTTTTCTGCATCGCCCATAATATCTATGTTGACTAGCATTTTAATTTTTTCAATTGGAAAAGTAGGATTTTGAGTAAAGTATTCAGATCCAAGTAATCCAGCTTCTTCGCCACTGAATAAAATAAACACCATATTGTCTTTGGGTTTATTCTTAGTAAAGTACTCGGCAAGGTATAACACCATTGATGTTCCACTTGCATTGTCGCTTGCTCCTGGAAATACCGCATCGCCTTGTTTGCCCAAGTGGTCGTAATGAGCAGTGAAGACAACAAACGAATCAGATTTTTTCGCTTTAATATATCCTATTATATTTTTCGATTCGAAATTATTGACAAACGAATTTTTGAAAGAAATATCTATGGTTTCTTTTTGGGCAATGACACTATCCATAAAAATCAAAGACGGAATTGGATCGATTTTTCGTCCTATTGAATGTGTCATTTTTTTTTCTTCGGTATAAATAATGCACGAAGGTAAGTTGCGATAGGTTTTAAGTGAATCCAATACATTTGAACTACCACGTTTAGTGCCATGATGCAATACCAATGCATGGTTTTGGTCAAACCCTTTTTCTATTTTTTTATACAATAAAATTTTATCCAAAGAATCGCGCATATTAAAATGGATCAAAGCATATTTGCCTTGAAGAGACGCTGTAGTAGGATCAACTAAAAAATCCAATCCAACTTGTTTGGTTTGTCCATCTAGTTTGCATTGAATAGGATAGGGGTGTGTATTTACCTCAAACTGATAATTTTGAACATAACTATTTCCAAATTTCCGTAAGCCTAATGTTTGAAATTGATTGGATAAGTAGTCGGCAGCAACGTTTACGCCTTGTTGTACGTAACCTCTTCCCGCCATAGACGAACTGCACAAGATAGATATGTGTTTTTTTGTAGATTCTAAATTTTGTGCATAGATAGAATTATTTACAAGCATGCACACTGCAATAAAAAACAATTTGAATTTAGTATGTTGCTTCATTGTATAAAATAAGACTAGAATTTTAATGTCATACCCAAATGGTACATCGTAAATGAA
>JBILCF010000093.1:0-10679 GCA_044353325.1 Chitinophagaceae bacterium
ATAATTCTTTATCCTCGGAAATGAAATAATTGGGAAGTATAGTATTGTACTTTTGACTGTTTGCCAATAAATACATCGCTAAGCCATATTGTTCTGAGTAAAATCGATCGCACATAAATTGCGGATAATCATAGGGAATATAAATATCGTGAATATGCACAATAACTCCTTTTTTGAGTCGAGGTAATATTTCCATATAAAAAACCATAGAATCAGAATTGGGTAAAATTCGATGTGAATTATCGACAAATAAAATATCGTTTTCTTTTAAATCGTACAGAAAACTAAAGTCTATAGATTCAAATGGTGCTCGAATAATTTTGTTGGCCAATTGATCTATTTCAGCGCGTGGCATGGGGTCAATAGAAATGATTTCTGTTGTAAGTTGCAAATCTTGTTTGGCTTTAAAAGCCACTTTCGTGGAATTGCCAGAACCAATTTCAACATAAGTTTGAGGTTTGTACTCCGCAAGCATCGTATAAATTCCAACGATATCTAACCCAGGTAAAAAGCCATTGTTCCACGTCGGTTTTTTAGAATCTTTTTCAACTTTGATATCTTGTATTTCTTCAAATTTGGCTTTATACAACAAGGCCTTATTCAATAAATTTTTATAGGCTTCTCTATTTTGGTTTACAATGTCATAAAGCTCAGGATGAGGTTTTAAGCCATGTCCATATCTTGGTTTAAAATCAACAGGATAGTCGAGTATAAGTTTTTGAATGGATGGGTTTAAGTAACGGTATAGTTTTTTTAGCATAAAGCAATTTCTTTTTTTTTATATAAAAAAATCTGAAAAATTTATCGTCTTGGATAAACGCGATCTCCTTGCAAGTATGTTGCAATGACTTTGGTTTTATAAATACTATCAGCAGATGCAGTCATTAAATCGGTTGGCAACATGACAAAGTCTGCTACTTTGCCTACTTCAATACTGCCTTTTTGTTTCTCATCAAAGGTAGACTTTGCAGCCCAAATCGTAATACCTCTCAATGCGTCTTTTCTACTCAAAGCATTCTCAGGCTGGAACCCTTGTGCAGGAAATATTTTTTTATCTTGACGAAACACTGCAGCACAATAAGTGTACAGTGGATTTAGGTCCTCAACAGGGAAGTCTGTGCCTAACGGAAGCCATTGGTTCTGTTTTAATAAATCATTGTAAGCATAGGCTGTTTTTAAACGTTGTTCGCCTAATCGATCTTTAGCCCAATACATATCGCTTGTAGCATGAGTAGGTTGTACCGACGGTACAATAGAAAAATCTCCAAATAGATGAAAATCTTCCGGGGCTAAAACTTGTGCATGTTCAATGCGCCAACGGCGATCATTTTTACCTTTTAATATATTTGCAAATATTGTCAATACTTCTCGATTTGCACCGTCGCCAATAGCATGCACGCTTAATTGATATTTTGTATTAAAAAGTAGCTGAGCTATATATGTTAAGCTGTCCATTGATTTTAGCAACTGCCCTTTATGTTCGTGTCTATCATGATACTCTTCTAATAGATATGCACCTCGAGAGCCTAATGCACCATCTGCATATATTTTAAATCCTATTATTTTTATTCGTTCACTTTTATAAGGTTCTGTTTGGAGGTAATCATCATAATTTGCTTTTTCATCTTCAAGCATTATAGAAACGCGAATTTGAAGTTTTTGTTTTTCACTAGCATCTATGAGCCATTTTACAACCTGATTTTTGATGCCACAATCAACGACTGAAGTAAGTCCAAGTTTGAAACAATCTTCTTGGGCAGATTTGAAGTCTTCTGTCACTTCAGCTTGTGTTCGTTTTGGTATGTGTGATTTAACTAAATTAATCGCATTGTCAGTCAGTATGCCAGTTAACTTTCCATTGCTTAAAATGATTTCTCCGCCATCAACTTTCGTTGTCGTTGTAATGCCTGCAAGGTCTAATGCTTTTTGATTGCATAATATTGCATGACCATCAATGCGCATCAAAAAAATAGGTGTATTGGGGAAGAAAAGGTCAAGGGTATCTTTTGTAGGGTAATCTTTTACTTCCCAATCATTCTGATCCCAACCTCTACCTTCTATCCATTCACGTTTGTTTGTACGGGCATATTCGATGGTTTTAGTTACTACTTCATTAAAGGATTTGGCACCCCAAAATTCTAATTTATATTTGTCCATAGCATACCCAGTATAATGGCAATGCGCATCAATAAAACCAGGATAAATGAAGTTGTTATTCGCATTGATACAATTGACTGCATTGTATTTTTCAAGTAACTCATTTCCGCCTACGGCCAAAAATTTACCATCTTTAATAACCAATACACTTGCAGTGTCAAATTGTTCATTTAAAGTATAAATGCGCGCATTTGTAATGATGTAATCGGCATTGTTGGGTTTACAAGCTTGCAAAAAAAATAAAAATGCGATTGCGATGTAAATGAGTTTCATACTGCATAGTTACGAAGGAATTTATTTTGCACGTAGATTGAATACATTTTTCATTAAAAAATACTTACTTTGGAGTATGTTTTCATGCTCAAGATTATTTTTTGTGGTTCTTTTGGGGAGTTTGCTATCCAAACCCATGCAATTGTTTGCTCAAAAAAAGAGTTCAATTCAAAAGGTAGACCAAGTATTGGATAATGATGCTCGTAGAAAAGTAGAAAGAGCAAAAAAATTGTTCAATAAATACAAAGTTTATGAGGGCGAAAAAGTATTAAAAGAATTAATAGCGCAACATCCAAACGATCCTTATTATCATGAAGCATTAGTACAACTTCAACAACAAGTACTTTCTCGAATTCAAAGTGCAGAGGACTTTTTAGAAACTATTCAACCAAGCCATCTTCTGACAGATTCTACAGATTCAGATTCGACAGGATTGAAAGTCGGCAATAAAGATGCTGTGAAATTTAAATCAAATGAAGAAGTTTTTCAATGGAATGGTCTAGACCGATCTGAGTCTAAACCAAAGAAGGATAGTACAATGTCTAAAAAAGAAAAAAGAAAGGAAGCGCGTATAGCCCGCAATGCAAGTGATGAAGCGCCTTTGACAGAAGCTGTTATGACTATTGATCCTTTGTTGACATCTTCGGATACTGAAGAAGACGAAGGAGAAATAACTGATGAAGAATTGTTTTCAAACAAACCTCGAGATTCTAAAAGCAGAAAAAAGCAGTTAAAATATTTAACTGATTTAGCTCAAATACCTTACGAGCCTTATCGTCAAGAACTGATTAAAAATGCGCGAAATGCAACTCGATTATCAGAGTCGTCAGATTCTGCTTCGCATTATTTGAGAATGATGCTTGTCGATACTTTGCTAGCTGATGCTAATGCGAGTATGGAAGCCAAAGAGGCATATGAAAATGGACTTGATGAGTTGAATGGAAACTCCATTGTAGAAGCAGCTAAATTATTTGAGAAGGCAATTTCTTTGTATCCACTTTATTATGAAGCTCACTTAAAACTAGGCGATACGTATTATTTGATGAACAAAGATACCGCTGCAATGAAAAAATACAGACAAGCAAGTTTGTTGCAACCAATGCGTCCAGAAGGATTTGCGAAATTGGCTATGGTTCAGTACAACAGTGGACGATATTTAGATGCTGCAGCCTTGATATTGGAGGCGATGATGATTTATCCAGAACAACAATACATGACTTTGTTGAAACGTATTTTGGCTAAATCAGGCAAAACTCTTCAGACACAGTGGCTTGTTAGAGAGGTTTATCCATTAACAACGAAACAGACCTATGAAGAAATTATTGCTAAAGAAAAGACACCTTGGTGGCACTATCAATCTTCAAAAGGTGATGTATATGGCTATTTTGATACTGTTGGTTTAGTACGCCCCAATGAAAAAACAAATGAGCGATATCTTGAAGTGTATGGGTGGAAATATATGCTTAACCGAAGTGGTTTAAGCAATTTTCCGTTTGCACGAGTTATGGATGAATTAGGATATTTGGATTGCTATGTGCTTGTCACTTTGTTTCACCAAGACGTCTATGGTCAATTTGCAGATTTGGTTAAAAATCAACCTGAAAAGATTAAAAAGTATTTTTATCTCATCATGAATTGGGATGACAAAAAATTTGATAAGCTCAGTGGCAAAGTAGCAAAACCAAAAAGTACGCCCAAAAGTAACTCCAATGAGCGTAAAAAGATTGAAACTAAAAAAGAAGCAGAAAAATAGATTATTTGATATTTTTCAGAGCTTCTAGGAAATCTGCATTTGTTCCGATTAGTACAATAACTCCAATAATAAATAATAAATAGATTGATGAAAGTATAATGCCTATAATAGCACAAATACGACCAGCATTGGAGTTGCTAAAACTATTTTTAGTGTAAGCACTCGGATCTATATTATAGAGTCTTCGATCTTTGTTTGCAAGTATGAGTGCAATAATTCCAAGTACTAATCCTATAATTCCATAAAATATACAAAACACCAATGACAAAATCCCAAGTACAAGCGTTGTAGTTGCATTGGGCAAATTCATTTGACCATCTTGTGTTGAAAATAATTGTTTGTTTTCCATATTAAAGGTTATTTAATTGTTTGTATATAAAATGAATCAAAATGATAATAGCACAAAGTATAAATAATACCTTGATTATAAAAGCACCATGTTTGAATTTAAAAAGTAAATGTAAAATAACAGTAATCCAAAGGCTCAGCATGGGTATCAAAGCGGGATACAATGTAAGACTTTCTTCAAGTTTGCCTTCAAGCAAGGTTATTAAGCTTCGCTGAAAGCCGCATCCCATGCACTCAATATTGAAATACTTTTTAGAAGGACAGGTAAATGCATGTTTTTTTAGAAAGTCAACTAGCATAATGTCATTAACTTAATTCATTAATCAACTTGATTTCCTTTAATCCAATCACTTGGGGATTTGCTCGTTATTTTTTTGAATGCATTTGTAAAATTACTTGCATTGGAATATCCTAATTCAAGCGCGATATCTTGGATTGCATACTGATTTTTTCTAAGTAATTGCTTTGCTTTGATTATACGTTCTTGTTGCACAAAATCAAAAACAGATGTTCCAAACATTTCTTTAAATCCTTTTTTAAGGTAACATTCATTGATATGTACCATGCGAGCTAAAGCAGGTATAGTAGGAGGATCAGATAGGTTTATCATCACAAGAACCCTAGCCTGCATTATTTTTTGTTTTTCGGATGGAATATTTAAAAATTTACAATTGAAACAAGGTGTTGTATCTGCATCCTCCGCACAATTTAAATGAGTTTGTAACAAAATCATTAATGCTTGACTTTCAAAAAATACCGATTGTAAACCTCCTGTGAGTTTGCTGCTGCCAAGTTGATAAAATACATCTTTAAGTTTACAGCAAACATCACTTTCTGAATCATGAACATATCGTGTATTGTGAAGTATTGAAAATGGTCGTTCCAAGGTTGTATTGAAACGCTCAAGGTATTCTTGTGTGTATATAAACTGATAGTAATAGGCATTCCCATCAAATGGAAATTGGCAATTGATTTCAATTTTTTGATCTAAAAAATAAGTTACTTCAACAGCAATATTAACATCGCACTTCTGAGCTCGACGATTGATGGATAATCCACCGACTGTATGTTTAGTAATAATAGACATTGAACGCGCAAAAATAAGGTAATTTTTTGCATAGAAGTTCAAAAAAACAACGAATTAGATGCTTACAACTGAATCAGTTACAATTAAGCTATAGTATAAAAATAAACGAGTAAAATGATGCCCACTACAATCCTATACCAACCCCAAATGGTAAAGCCATATTGTTTGATTAAGCCAATAAATAGTTTGATAGCTAACACGGCGACTACAAATGCAATGACATTACCTAAGGCAAACATCATAATATGTTGAGAATCGGCCAAAATCATCTTGTAGCCTTTCTGTCCACTATCCCATGTTTTGATAAAAACAGAATACAATGTCACGGCCATCATAGTAGGAACAGCTAAGAAAAAAGAAAATTCTGCTGCGACTTCGCGCGAAAGACGTTGCTGCATACCACCTATAATGGAAGCTGCCGCACGCGAAGTTCCTGGCATCATGGCTAAGCATTGCCAAAAGCCAATCTTTACAGCTGTAGCTACTGTGATATCTTCTTCTTCATGAACAATAGGATTTTTGAACCATCTGTCCACAAACAATAAAACAATTCCACCAAGGATTAAAACAATCGCGATTGGAATTGGTTTTTCCAATACAGCTTCAATTTTGTCATCAAATAGCTTACCGAGAACCAAAGCTGGTACGACTGCAAATGCTAGTTTGATATAAAAATTGATTTTTTTAAAGTCGAAAAATTTTTTCCAATATAAAAATACAACAGCAAGTATAGCCCCAAACTGAATTGATACTTGAAACATTTTGACAAATTCATCATCTTGAATATTGAAGATTGAACTTGTAAAAACCATATGTGCAGTGGAGGATATCGGCAGGAATTCGGTCAATCCTTCAATAATAGCTATTAGGATAGCTTGGAAAATACTCATAAGTAATGGGCTGTAAAAAGGTATATTATGCTTTGGTAGAAGGTTTTTTCATTATCGCATAACCTTCTATAACTAAACCTAAAATAACTAAGATTGGAGCAAGTGTTATACGTCTAAAACTGTATATTTCACTTTCATTAAATACATTAGGATCTGCACTTTTACCACCAGCCATTAGGATATAACCTACTATTATAACTACTAAACCTATAGCCATAAGCATGTAGTTTTCTTTTCCAAAAAGAAATTGTTGTTTGTCTTGTGGTGATTTTTGATCGAATGACATAGTTTGAAATGTTTATTTAAATTATTTAATAAAGGTCGTCAAGTTGTGTACGCAAGTATTTGATAACCGAACGATGTGTACTTAAAAATGAAATAACTATACCCATCATTAAAATACTTGAGCACAATATCAGCATCCATTTTGTACTTGAAAGTGTTTTTAATTCAGGTAGCCAAGCTTCAGTAAACATTTTTAAAAGTAAAATGCCTCCTATAGCGATTAAAGCACTAATAATCCCATTGATAACGCTTCGGATATCAAATGGTTTAGCTATAAACCATCGTGTGGCACCAACCATTTGCATTGTTTTGATTAAAAAACGGTTGCTAAACATTGCCAAACGAATCGTATTGTCAATCAAAATAATAACTGAGAAAATAAGAAATAAGGAAATGATTAAAACGACTATACCTACTCGTTTGACATTGCTATTCATGATGTCGACCAAGTTTTTTTGATAAAATACCTCGCGAACAATATTACTTTGTTTAATAAATCGTTCTATTTTGATTAAGCTATCAGTATGCAAGTAATCAGAATGTAAGTGAAAATTGACAGAGGTATACAATGGATTATAATCCAATACTTGTAAAAAATCTTCGCCAAAATCTTTTTTAAACTGTTCTGCTGCCTTTTCTTTTGTAATAAACTGTGATGATTTGGTAAAAGCTTGTTGATCGATAATTTCTTTCAATTTGAGCGCCATTTCATCGCGCGTATTATCATTCAGTATAATTGAAATCTCAATATTTTCTTTGAATGTTTTAGAAAGTTGTCCTGCATTGATTACAAGCCAACCCAATGATCCCAGCAGAAATAACACCAATGCAACACCTATAATAGAGTAGGTGTAGGTTGCTTTGCCCTTTTTTACTTTAGTCGTAATGATTTGATCGTTGCTCATTCGCCCCAAAGTTAAAAAAAAATATCACTTTTTTAGGGTGAAACAATCATTTTTATCAATTTTAACAGCATTGTATGTATTTGTAATTTTTTTCGGCGTTGAATTCTGTTTTAAATTAGGTTTTTGCCGTTTATCGAATTTTACTTTTTGAAGTCATAATTTGACGATACATTTGACGAAATTTATTTCAAATGAATATGAAACCATTTCTCTATCTGTGTTCGCTTGCTACAGTAGGGCTTTTTTCTTGTCAAGAAAAAGTTACAGAAAGCAAGTTTTCTTCATTGCCTCCAGGTGTCAAGTTTATCGAGCCGTCTTATATAGACACTACAGTAAATCCTGCGGATGATTTTTATCAATATGCTAATGGTGCTTGGCTTAAAAACAATGCCATTCCTGCTTCTGAAACACGATGGGGGAGTTTTAATTTACTCGAAGATTTTAATAAAAAAGCCTTGAAAGGTTTGCTAGAAGAAGCATCTGCTAAAACAGGAGCTAAAAAAGGTAGCCCCGAACAAATGGTTGGTGACTTGTTTGCATCCGGTATGGATACAGCGGCAATCGACAAAGTCGGTATTGCTGCAATTCAGTCTGAATTAGATCAAATAAACAAGATAACAGATGCTAAAACATTATTGGATGAAATTACTCGTGAAGCAAAATTGGGTATGAATCCATTGTTTGGCTTCTACGTAGGTCCAGATGACAAAAATGTAACCAAAAGTATTTGTAACTTATATCAAAGTGGTTTGGGACTGCCTGATCGCGATTATTACTTAAAAGCAGATGCACGTGAAAAAGATATTCGTGAGAAATATCTTACTCACATTACAACCATGCTTAAAATGAGTGGTGAAGCAGATGCAGATGCTGCTAAACATGCAGCAACGATTATTGCTATGGAAACAGCTATGGCAAAAGTCAGCATGGATAGAGTAACAATGCGTGATCCCTATAAAATGTACAACAAATTTGCGTTAGCAGATTTGACTGCCAAAACACCAGGCATGGACTGGAAAATGTTGTTGGAAAATATGAATATTAAAAATGAAGATACTTTATTGGTAGCTCAACCAGAGTTTTTTGCAGCGTTATCGGGTATGATTAAAACAACACCAATTGATGACTGGAAAGTGTATCTAAAATGGCATTTGGTAAGTGGAATGGCAGGTTACATGAGTCAAGATTTCGACCAGGAAAGTTTTAATTTTTATGGCAAAGTAATGCGTGGTCAGCAGGAGCAAAAACCTCGTTGGAAGCGTGTGTTGAGTGTTGTAGATGGTGCAGTTGGTGAACAATTGGGTAAAATGTATACCGATAAATATTTTACTGCTGAAGCCAAAAAACGTATGTTGGAGTTGGTTAATAACCTCGAAGTAGCTTTTGAGGCTCGTATTAAGACATTGGATTGGATGAGCGATAGCACCAAAGCAAAAGCAAATGAGAAGTTACATTCTTTCATCAAAAAAATTGGTTATCCTGACAATTGGAGAGATTATACAGGTCTTGATATCGTTCGCGATTCGTATGTCAAAAATGTATTGGCTTCGAATGCTTTTGATTATAATTATATGATCAGTAAACTAGGCAAACCAGTGGATAAAACCGAATGGGGAATGACACCGCCTACGGTAAATGCTTATTACAACCCTGCTTTCAATGAAATCGTATTTCCAGCAGGAATTTTACAATATCCATTTTTCGATTTAAGCGTGGATGATGCTGCAATTTATGGTGGCATTGGCGCTGTTATTGGTCACGAAATGACACATGGTTTTGATGATCAAGGTTGCCAATATGCTGCTGATGGTAATCTTAAAAATTGGTGGAGTATGGATGATAAAGCGCGATTTGATGCCAAAACTAAAATGGTGAAAGACCAATATGATGCTTACACGATATTAGATGGTAAACATGTCAATGGGGCATTAACGCTTGGCGAAAATATAGCAGATTTAGGTGGTGTTACAATTGGTTATGATGCTTTTAAACGCACTAAACAAGGTCAAAGTACTGAGAAAATTGATGGATTTACACCCGATCAACGTTTCTTTTTAAGTTGGGCACAAGTATGGCGTCAAAATATACGTGAAGAAGAAGCAGCTCAACGTTTAGTAACTGATCCTCATTCTCCTGGAGAGCATCGTTGCAACGGGCCTTTAAGTAATTTTGCTCCTTTTTATGCTGCATTTAATGTTAAAGAAGGCAATAAAATGTACAAGCCTGAAGCGTCTCGAGCCAAAGTTTGGTAAGGATATTCATTCTCAATAAGATTAAAAACACCTCCTCGGAGGTGTTTTTTTTGAAATTAAAATCCCTTTTTATCACAAAGTTTTTTTGTTGACCCCAAAAACTACATTCTTAAATTGTCAATCAATCGTACACCTTCTATTTTAGCAGCAACTAAGACTACCATATTTAACGAATGGTCAAAATCTTGGAGAAGTTCCAACGTGTTGGCATTGGCTAACAAGAAATATTCTGGCTCAAAACCCACAGCCTCGAGTAAATGCAATGCTTTTTGTTGTAAAAAATTAAATGAATTCTCGTGTTGCTGTGCCATCGTTTGGTTCATAGCTTCAAAAATCGCAGCAGCTTTTTGTCTTGCTTCTATGCTTAATAGTGTATTTCTTGAACTCATGGCCAAGCCATTTGGTTCACGCAATGTAGGACATGTGATAAGTTCGACTTCTATATTGTGTTGTTCGATTAATTGTTTTACAACCAGACATTGCTGGAAGTCCTTTTCACCCGTATACAAATGTGTGGGGTTCACAGCTTGCAATAATTTATGAACTATAGCTGTGACACCATTAAAATGACCTGGTCTAAATTTACCATCAAGCACAGTGTCGAGATATCCAATATTATATTGTAGCGTATTTTCAATGCCTTCAGGGTACATTTCATCCACTTCGGGCAAAAAAAGCACATCCGTTTTGGCTAATGTCAGTTTTTTGATGTCTTCTTCGATGGTATTT
>JBILCF010000227.1:0-3590 GCA_044353325.1 Chitinophagaceae bacterium
AAAGGCGGTTTAAATTTTTCATAAAAAAGATAAGCTTATTTTTTACCTTCTTTAGCAGCAGCAGTTGCTTCTTGTTTCAACGCACGTGTTATTACAACAGCGGCAACAGGAATACGACCATTGTGCATGATTTCAGTATTTTCTACTTTCACATCTTCAATACGTAAGTTTTTACCTATTTCAAGATTTGTGATGTCTACTTCGATCGCTTCTTTTAAGTTTTCAGGCGTAGTACGTACATTGATGGTATTCATTTTTACCATAAAACGTCCACCAGCTTTTACACCTACTGATGTACCTACAAAACGTAAAGGAACGCTTGCATTGATTTTTTTGTTTGGAATCAATTCCAAAAAGTCAACGTGTGTAACTTCGTCTGTAGTTTTGCTCATTTGCAAATCTTTCAAAATGCATTTAAACGTTTTTCCGTCTACAGTAATGTTTGCTTGTTTGAACTCAGGCGTATATATAATACTTTTAAGTTCTTTTGGCGTTGTGCTAAAGTGAATGTTTTCGGACCCACCGTAAATTACACAAGGCACTTTCCCCTCAGAACGAACGTGTCGGGTTGCTTTTTTGCCAAATTCGCTTCTGAGTTGTCCTTCAATTGTAACTTGTTTCATATAAGTTTTTGCAATGTTATAGACCTTGCAGTCTTTTAGTATTGTTTTAAGGGGTGCAAAGGTAGGAAAATAATCAGAAATTGAAAGCCTTTTTTTGATAAAACTAATTTTACCAATAGACTTCTTTAATTCAATTTAGCGAAAGTAACTATTTTTCTACAAAAAATATTGTCAAACTCAACATAATCGTGTACTTTTGCACCCTATTTCTGTGGCTATACGTAACATTTTTGGTTTTTTATCAAACTCGAACATCAACTAATTGTCTTAGTTGCACTTTATATGTGTATCAAAATGGGCTTGTTGTAGGATAAAAAATTTCTGTTGAATGTAGCTTCTGAGCATAGATTCTTTTGTGGTGAAATACAACAGATTCTGCTTAGAAATCAGGCGTAGCGTACAATACATTGTACATTTTAGTAAACAAATACAAACCCAGACCAGCGTTTAACAAGATTACGATCACGTTAGCCTCGCCCGATTCTATTTTAGATCGTAGTTATGGTGAAATCCTCAAACCAGAAACAATCAACTATCGTACGTACAAACCTGAGCGTGATGGTCTTTTCTGCGAAAAAATATTTGGACCTACCAAAGATTACGAATGTTATTGTGGAAAATACAAACGTATTCGCTACAAAGGCATCGTTTGTGATCGTTGCGGTGTAGAAGTAACTGAAAAGAAAGTACGTCGTGAGCGTATGGGACATATCAAATTGGTTGTTCCTGTTGTACACATTTGGTATTTCAAATCATTACCTAACAAAATTGGTTACTTATTAGGAACAAGTTCTAAGAAATTAGAAATGATTGTTTACTACGAGCGCTATTGTGTTATTCAAGGTGGTGAAGCAGATGCTATGATCCGCACAGCGTTGACTATGAAGGATTCAGAAGATACTTACATGGCTTTGTTGACTGAAGATGAATATTTGGATATTTTGGACAAATTGCCAAAAGAAAACCAAATGTTGAGCGATGATAATCCGAATAAGTTTATTGCTAAAATGGGTGCTGATGCAGTACACATGTTGCTTTCTAGAACTCAATTGGACAAATTGTCTTATGAATTAAGAAATTCTGCTGCATTTGAAACCTCTCAACAACGTAAAGCTGAAGCCTTGAAACGCTTAAGTGTTGTAGAAGCTTTCCGTGAAGCAAACTCACATATAGAGAACAAACCTGAATGGATGGTAATGCAGTATATTCCTGTTATACCACCAGAACTGCGTCCATTGGTTCCATTGGATGGCGGTCGTTTTGCTTCGTCTGATTTAAATGATCTTTATCGCCGTGTTATTATACGTAACAATCGTTTGAAGCGTTTGTTAGAAATCAAAGCGCCGGAAGTCATCTTGCGCAATGAAAAACGTATGTTGCAAGAGGCTATCGATAGTTTGATGGATAATTCACGTAAATCTAACGCTGTTAAAGCTGAAGGTGGACGTGCGTTGAAATCATTATCAGATGTATTGAAAGGTAAACAAGGTCGTTTCCGTCAAAACTTATTGGGTAAACGTGTCGACTACTCTGGTCGTTCGGTTATCGTGGTAGGACCTGAAATGAAATTGCATGAGTGTGGTTTACCAAAAGATATGGCTGCTGAACTTTTCAAGCCATTTGTTATTCGTAAATTAATCGAACGAGGAATCGTCAAAACAGTAAAATCAGCTAAGAAATTGGTTGAGAAAAAAGAAGCTGTTATTTGGGATATCCTTGAAAATATATTAAAAGGTCACCCGATATTATTAAATCGTGCCCCTACCCTTCACCGTTTGTCTATCCAAGCATTCCAACCAAAACTCATCGAAGGGAAAGCAATACAATTGCATCCATTGGTTTGTTCTTCGTTCAATGCGGATTTCGATGGTGATCAGATGGCAGTTCACGTTCCGTTGAGCAATGCTGCAATCTTGGAAGCACAATTATTAATGTTGGCTTCGCACAATATCTTGAATCCTCAAAATGGTACACCGATTACTCTTCCTTCTCAGGACATGGTATTGGGTCTATATTACATTTCTAAAGGAAAAAGAAATTTACCTACCGATCCGGTTAAAGGAGAAGGTATGGCATTTTACAGTGCTGAAGAAGTTATCATTGCATTAAACGAAAAGAAAATTGATTTACATGCTCACATTAAAGTAAAAGCAAATGTGCGTACGCCAGAAGGTGAAATCGTCAATAAATTGATCGAAACAACTGTAGGTCGTGTAATTTTCAATCAATTTACACCTGAGAAAGTTGGTTACATCAATGAATTATTGACTAAAAAGTCTTTACGTAACATCATTGGTGATGTCATTAAATTTACTGACATCCCAACAACGGTTAAATTCTTGGATGATATCAAAACATTAGGATTCCGTACGGCCTTCAAAGGTGGTCTTTCGTTCAATCCTGAGGATTTGATTATCCCAGATATGAAACAAAAAATGTTGGATACCGCTTCAGCTGAAGTAGCTGAAGTATGGGACAACTACAACATGGGATTGATTACAAACAATGAGCGTTATAACCAAATCATTGACGTTTGGTCTCGTGTGGATACACGTGTTACTGAAACATTGATTCGTGAAATGGCTACTGACAAACAAGGTTTCAACTCAGTATATATGATGTTGGATTCAGGAGCGCGTGGTAGTAAACAACAAATCAAACAGCTTTCTGGTATTCGTGGATTGATGGCTAAACCTCGTAAAAGTGGTAGTTCTGGTTCGGAAATCATTGAAAACCCGATCTTATCAAACTTTAAAGATGGTCTGAACGTATTGGAGTACTTTATCTCTACCCATGGTGCGCGTAAAGGTCTTGCGGATACGGCGTTGAAAACAGCGGATGCGGGTTACCTAACTCGTCGTCTAGTTGACGTTGCGCAAGATGTTATCATACGTGAAGAAGATTGTGGTACATTGCGTGGCATTGCAACTTCAGCATTAAAAGAAAATGATGATATCGTAGAACCAT
>JBILCF010000228.1:0-3555 GCA_044353325.1 Chitinophagaceae bacterium
GACGCCATCTACGAAACAAACTTATTTTGATTTGCTGTTAAAACTCAAACAACGAAATTTATTTAAAACAAAAATATTTTCAAGTACGATTAGACTCCATCAAGTTAAACACAGATCGCTTTCTGGGATTCCACCTGTAGATAAAGGTTTAATGATGTGTTACAATATGGGCAATTTAAAATCATATGGCATATCTAACTCCATACTTGATATGGATTTGATTGAAGATTATCTGAGTACAATGGAAACTTATCCATTAAAATTAGATGTTGCATTTCCATTGTTTCATTGGGGTGTTCAATTTAGAAATCAAAAATTTACAGCAATACTGAATGATATTTCCGCTACAGATTTACTAAATAGTTCTACTTTTACGGAAGTAAAACCAAATGTATTTAAAGCAAAACAAACAGATCAACTCAAAGGATTTTTGATTGAAGGAAATGATGAAATACGAATTGAGGACATTGCCATGCAGGATTTAAAAAAGGCAGTTTCTTTTGTAGGTCTTCATAATAACAATGATTCACTCCATCTTTTGTTTTTTCATCTCAACGAAACCGTTCTAAAAAAATACCCAACCTATGAACTTCAGGAAATTATTGATGCGTATTAGTTTGCTTGCAATGTTGTGTGCAAGTCTTTATTTTATTTCGTACAGCTGTGGCTGGAGCGAGGATGAGTGTGATTCATATGTAAGTTTTGTGAATCCAAATATCGTTGATGTAAAAAATGCATCCCCATTCTACTATACGCCCAATTCGAATTTTTATGAATGTATGATTGATACATCCAACTTGGTAAACGATTATACTTATTACACCAACAATGAAGAGTGGAAAAATTACACCTCGGATCAAACAATTTTAACAGAGGATATCGAACGTTTTATCAATCAACATTCATATGATACGCTAGCACAATTTTATCAAATGATAGAAAAAGGTAAGCCAGCTAAACTACCATCATCGTTTTTAAATAATAGCTTTTCAAAATGGTTTACAGCTAAGAAAGATTTGGAAGCGCTTGGATATATTTTGTATGCCAAAGAATGCGAACCAATTTCTACTAGCGCTCAAAATGAATGGGAAGCTCCTCAGGTAGATTCTTTATTGTGTGTAAAATTGATCAAAAATGGCAAACAACTTTATACAGCTGCTAAGCATCAGTTTATCAAAGAGCGATATGCATTGCAATTAATTAAAACTGCATTTTATGCTTCAAAATATAAAGAACTATTATCATTGTACGATACATATTATATTCCTGTAAAAGGGGAGTTTACTTCTGTCGATACAAAGATATATGGATATAAAGCAGGTGCATTATTCAGATCCAAGCAAAAAGCTGAAGCTGCTTATATGTTTTCAAAATTGTTTGATGAATCAAATGATTTTACAATGTCAGCTTCTCATACCCTTGGATTTGTGTGGTCATACAATGGTCAGAAAATCAATGACATCATAAGCTATTGTAAAAATGATCATGAAAAAGCAATAGTATATGCGCTTTCTGCGATGCGAAACACGGATGTTTATTCTTTGGAATCTTTAAATCAAGTATATGAATTAGAGCCATCTAATAAGTACATTGATGTTATACTTTTGCGAGAAATCAATAAAATAGAACAATCGTATTTAGAGTATAAAATTCAACAACAAAGGGGGTATTATATCTTTAATTCCTATCATGGCAACTCTGAAAATACTATAACAAAAGACGATATTGATAATTGGTTAGATATTCAAAATAAATCAAAAATCAACTTGCTTAATCTCGCAACTTATGTTGAATCTAAAGCCAATGAAAATAAACTACAAAACAAGTCTTTGTGGTTAACGTCAGCAGCTTATTTACATTTGCTCAAAGATGATATTGGTAAAGGAGGGGATTTATTGAAACAAGCAGAAGCTAGTAAGCCAACAAATAAAGTGGCTGCTCAAATTCGAATTTTAAAATTGATTCATTCGATACTAAAGACTTCTCAAATGTCTAACGAATTTGAAACACAATTGGCAAGTGAATTAAAGTGGTTTGAATCTTACTCAAAGCAAAATAAAGTTTATCACAAGAACTATAAAAATTTGTTGCGAACGGTGCTACCATTAAAATATGCGGCTATGGGTGATTCTATCAAAATGGTATTGTGTTATCACAAATATGAACTAGAACCGAATTATGAATGGGGTGAAAATGAAGATAATAAAGATAAAATTGCACACTTTAATGAAGTCTATTATCTGAATAGTGGTAATTTGATGGATCGCTATTTTTCGCAAATACAACTAGATGCAATGAAAAACTATGTCAATAGTCCTAAAACAACTTTTGATCAATGGTTATGTCGAACGAACCAATATTCCAGCGAAGTCATCAACGAATTGAAAAGTGTCAAATATTTTAGATCATTTGAATACGAAAAAGCGAAGCAAGCTATTGTTTCTAACAAGGATATGATTCAAGTGCCCAATTTATTTGTGGCACATATCCGCGATTATCAAGACGGTTATGATGAAGATACACTTCACAGCTACACTACCTATCAAGTATTGGATACTTTAATCAATTTAAAGAAAAGAACCTTGGTGGATATGCAAAGTGCGTTTGATTATGCTTGCGCTTTATACTCTTTGAGTTATCATGGAAAATGTCATGATGCATGGAGTTTTTCACGCAGTTCTTCAGAAATAGACCCATACTACCGCAATAATGTATTGGATAACTACACACCTTTTGAAAAACAATTTTACTATGCAGATGAAGCTTTTGAAATGTTTCAGCGTGTACTCAAGGAAAGTACCAATATTGAACTAAAAGAAAAGTCACTTTGGATGCTTGCAAAATGTCAACAAAAGAGATGTTCTACTACGAGACCTGAATACCTTGGTTGGTATGACGATGAAAGTCAAGAAAGTAAAGATTACATCAATTGGAATGTTAATTCGAATCAATATTTAGCTGAATTTTACAATAAACAAAAAGGGACTGCTTTTTATGAAGAAGTTTACCAAGAATGTAGCTATTTGAGATTATTTGCAAAAAAACAATAGTTTTTTAGATATGAGATGGGAGATATGAGATTGGAGACTTGGGATTTTAAGCATATTGCCTTATATGCGTGAAGGCTTCCCTCTCCTTTGGAGAGAGACTTGCGGGTGAGGCCATATTCATGAGACATGAGATGGGAGACGCGAGATGTGAGACAATAGATTTTAGATATTAATTATTCAATCTACAATTCCCACCCCACAACCCTCAACTACCAACTTTCAACTCCCAACCCATAACTTTCAACCTCTCAAATCTCATATCTCACATCTAGAAGTTAGTATCTCATATCTCATATCTCACATCTCAAATCTTTTTACTACTTTTGCACTCCCTTAAAAACGATACATCATCATGTTTAATAATTTAACCGAAAGACTAGACGGAGCCTTTAAAATGCTCAAAGGCGATGGAAAAATCTCCGAAATTAACGTAGCCAGTTCCATCAAAGAAATACGTCGTGCATTAGTCGATGCCGATGTCAACTACGCTATAGCTAAAGAATTT
>JBILCF010000094.1:0-10522 GCA_044353325.1 Chitinophagaceae bacterium
GCAAGCGTTTATAATACCGATCGCTTTTGTGCTTCCTACTTAAGGCATTTAAATCCGAAAAATTTATACAATGTAGTATCTGGGAAAGTATCGGCTGTCCGACAAATTTTTTATTTTCGCTCATAATTATCTTACAAGTGTGGTTACTCTAATATAATCAAAAAAAGGATAGCTGAAATATGCTATCCTTTAATTATTTTAGTCGGACAATAGTGATAAAAAATGTATATTAAAATAATATTCTTAGGGCTGTTAATAATGTTACAATTTTGTGTATTTAGTCAAGATACAATTTTATTAACTAATATTGATTACAGAAATCTCCCGAGTTCAAATAAACCACCTCACGAGTATTTTGTTTCAAATGTCAGTGATGATACAATTACTTTTAAAAAATATATAGAAATAGAAAAAATTGAAACATATTAATATTTTAAAATTGCAGGTTTTAATTATTGGATAAGTTATTATAAAAATGGGAGAATCATGCAGATTGGTGCATTTAAAAGGTTAATTTATAGACCTCGAGATAATACAAAATACAATATATCAAGAATGAAAACAGTAATTTGGTTGTATTTCAAAAATAATGGTGAGTTTGATTATATCAAAGATCATAGTGAGGATAACTTTAATACGATAAATAAACATTTTTAAACCTCGTTGATTTTTCTTCGCCCTTGTTAGTCTTCTTGACCAACAAGCACGTAGCTTAGTAAGCAAATAGTTTCCCTCCTTGGCGAGTCTCCCAGCTCGTGGACTCATAGAATAAATGTGAGTACCATAAACGATATATTTTTATTCTAAAATTAAATGTAGGCTATTCATATTTTTCCTTTTACAGCAAGTTTTATTTCAATCGAAGCATTATTGTATAAAATAATGCTGCAAATCGATATATTTGTTGTTTATTATATTCATTGAATGAGAAAAGTTCTTTTAGCTTTAGCAGCGATTTTATCGATACAGACCTATGCACAACAGGGTAATCTTTCGGGAGATTTGATGATGAATGTCAATTTTTTCCAGCGAGATACCAATATTAAAGCCTCAGGTAATCCCTTGTATGACAATTTATTGAGTGGTGGAGAAGGATGGCTTGGATTTAGATATTCAGGATACGGCTTTACTGGAACAGTTCGTTTTGATGGTTTCAACAATTCAAATTTACAAAATCCGACTTCGGCATTGACTGCTGCAGGTATTGGTATGTTTAGCTTAAGCAAAGAGTTCAATAATATGACCATCACCGCTGGGCATGTATATGATCAAATTGGAAGTGGAATTATATTTCGTGCCTACGAGGATCGTGGTTTGCTGATTGATAATGCATTGTTTGGTTTGCATCTCAAATATAGAATTAATAACAATTTTACGGTTAAAGGCTTCACGGGCCAAACCAAAAATGTATTTGAACGTTTTCAACCTATAGTAAAAGGGGCAAATTTGGAGAGCGATTTTGACCTGGGCACAAAAGCACATATTACACCAGGTATAGGTATTGTAAATCGTACGATGGATCAGGCTAGTATGAACTATGTTGTATCTACGATTAATACCTACCCGTTAGGTGATCGTTTTGCACCAACGTACAATAATTTTGCCACTACATTTTACAATACATTAAACGTTGGTGACCTTAGTTGGTATGTTGAGGGTGCAGCTAAGTCTAAAGAATCTATTAACTTTAATAATCAGCTAAGAAATATTGGTGGTACAGTATTGTATTCTACTATTGGTTTTGCCAAGGCAAAATGGGGATTGAATGGTTCGTTTAAGCGCACCGAAAATTTCGAATTGCGTAGCTCTCCTAAAGAAATATTACTTCAAGGTTTATACAACTGGCAACCGATTATTGCCCAAATACGTCCTCAGCGTTTAATAGCGCGTTATACACCACCTTCTCAATTTTCCGAAATAGGTGGATCCTTGAGCGGGATGTTTACACCGAATGAAAACATGACGTTTAATTTATCGTATACTAAAATCAATTCCTTGGATACTGGTGCGACATTGTTTCGGGAGGTTTTTGCAGAAGCAGAAATTAGAAGTGTCAAAGACTTTATATTTCACTTTGGAGCACAATATTTATTGTACAATCAGTTTATTTACCAGCAAAAAGTCAATAAAACAGAATACCCTGACGTAAGCGCTATTACTCCGTTTATGGAAATTATTTATAAAATCAATGACAATAAATCTGTTAGAACGGAGTTACAATATATGAGCACTAAACAAGATTATGGATCGTGGGCATTTGCTTTAATTGAATTTAACTTAGCTTCAAAGTGGAGTTTTGCGGTATCGGATATGTACAATATCGCACCCAATCCTGTACATGTTAAAAAGGCATTGCATTACCCCAATTTCTTCATTGCACGTACTGTGGGACCGCATCGCTTTACAGCACAGTATGTCAAACAAGTCGATGGTATCAACTGTACAGGTGGTGTATGTAGATATGAACCAGCATTTAGTGGATTTAAAATGGGTATAACTTCAACATTCTAAATAACATCAATATGAAAATTCAACAACAATTAGTTCTCGGTTTTGGCGCATTGGCGCTATTTGCGCTTGGATGTATCAAAGAACAATTACCGGCAGGAATAGTTTTGACCGAAACGGTATCATTTTCGGATACTACTTACACTATTGCCCAAATACCAGCCGCACAGGATAGAGTAATATTTGTGGAAGAAGCCACAGGCGTAAAATGTGTCAATTGCCCTGGTGGTGCAGCTGAATTGAGAACGATCAAAGCAGCACACCCCAACAGAATATTGGCATCAGCGGTTTATTCTCCTTTTTTAAATTATTTTCAACCTCCTGCCAAATATGATTTTAACAGTCAAGATGCTTTGGATTTAGTTACATTCTTAGGCGGAAGCGATCCTTCCAAACCAAGTGCTGCTATCAATAGAACAAGCAAATCTCAAAATCAAGCCAATACAGGCAATACTTATTTTTTTAACAAAGGTGATTGGAACACAACGATAACAAGTCTGTTAACGACCAAAACGCCTTTAAATTTAGATTTACAAGCATTTGCAAATGGAGATAATTACCGCTTAAAGGCAAAAGCAACGTTTACAGATACGATTACAGCAGACCTTGGATTTTCGGTTTTTCTAATTGAAGATGATGTTATCGACCATCAAGATTCATTGGGTGTAGCAATAGACGATTATGAGCATATGCATGTATTGCGCAAAGTTGTAACACCAATAGCTGGTTCAGTATTTTTAGCTTCAACGCCTACCAAAACCAAAGGAACTGTGTATGAACGTACATTTGATATCGTATTACCGAGCAATGTCATCAACAAGGCGAATTGTCATTTGATATGTATTGTCAACAAAATGGGTGCAAGCAAAGAAGTTTTGCATGCAAGCGAAATACATTTGCCATAAAAAGTAGTAAACAATTTTTGGAATTCCAAGAATAAAGTGGACAAATTAAATTGATCATTAAGCTGCATTTTTTAAATTGTTATTGTTAATTAATTTTTGAAATTCTAAAAGGGTTAAATTGTTTAAATGTTTGTGTTGTCTGCTGGTGTTATAAAAATCCTCTATGTACTCAAAGATAGATAATTCTGCTTGTTTTCTAGTATCATATTTTTGATGGTATACCAATTCTGTTTTTAAGGTTTTGAAAAAACTTTCTGCCACCGTATTATCCCAACAATTACCTTTCCTGCTCATACTTCTATCAATATTTTTACCCTTGTTTACTTCACTAGTAAACTCTTCGCAAGCATATTGGATGCCTCTATCTGAGTGGAGAAGGAGTCATTGTTATTAAATTCGATTCACACAAGTATTTAGGTTACAGTGAAGTCTTTATAACTGTCCGCGCCAATACTGAGCCAGTTGCTTTTCATACTTTAATATACGATTTAAATGTTGTACCCGATGCGCATTACATCAAAGATTACGAAGAAGTATACAAGGAGCGTGAAGAGAAAGAAGGCAATGGTAATGTAAATAATTGGTAGAAGGTGAGGAAACTGAAGCAGGCTATTATATAGATTCAATCGAAACAAATAAGTATTAACACATTGTATAGAAAGCATTTAACATCATCCCTATCAAATGTTTCACGTGAAACACCATATTTACTGAAACAAATCATAAAGGTGTGAATCAATTTGTAATCAACATCTTACTACAATATATCAGTTATATCATAGTAAAGGTTTAGTCTAGTCTAAATTAATCCTAAATAATTCGATAGGTTTTGAGATACGAAAATTCCAAAGAGTTAGTTGTGAATATCCAGCCTCTTGCTTTTGGCCGATATAGTAATTATTGTCAGATTTTACAAAAAGGTGAATTACAAATACTTATTCGTTTCAGTATTTCTAATGCTAATCTTGGGTTATTATTAAAGTCAATTTTTATTCCCAAAAGCAGATCCTATCTCCCCATATACACCATCAATATTTGTACATCTGTTGGATTAACTCCACTGATTCTTCCAGCTTGACCAAGTGTTCTAGGTTTTATTTTAATAAACTTTTGTTTCCCTTCTGAGGATAATGACTTGACATTTTCATAATCAAAATTGTCAGGAATAATCAATTCCTCCAAAGCATTGGACTTCAAAACCAACTCATTTTCTTTTTCTATATAGGCTTCATACTTCAATTGTATTTCGGCTTGCTCTATTGTTTCACGTGGAACATCTTTTAAAAGTTCTTTCAGCTCTTCTGAATATGGCATCATACCCAATAGACTAACTTGTGGTCTCAAAAGTATTTTGAGTGAGTTTACTTTTTCAATTAATTCAGCAGTTCCTATTTGTTCAAAGTAAGGTCTTATCTGATCTGGTTCAAAAGAAATCTTTTTAAGCTTAGCCTTTATTTCCTCAACCTTCGTTTCCTTTTGTTTCACGTGGAACATTCTTTCTTCAGACGCCAAACCTAATTTATAACTTCGTTCTGTTAAACGTAAATCAGCATTATCTTGTCGAAGCAATGTTCGGTATTCAGCGCGAGAAGTAAACATTCGATAGGGTTCATCTGTTCCCTTATTGATTAAATCATCAATCAAAACGCCAATATAAGCCTCGCTTCTACTTAATGTAAAGGATTCTTTTTGATGTGCATTTTGATGTGCATTTATACCTGCCATTAAACCTTGACATGCAGCTTCTTCATATCCTGTAGTTCCATTAATTTGTCCTGCAAAGAAGAGGTTCTTGATCAATTTTGTTTCTAATGTATACGTCAATTGTGTCGGTGGAAAGTAATCGTATTCAATGGCATACCCAGGACGATGCATACGTACATTCTCCAAACCAGGTATTAACTTCAAAGCTTTATATTGTACATCTTCAGGTAAAGAAGTAGAGAAACCATTTAAATAAATTTCTGTTGTTTTCCATCCTTCAGGTTCAACAAACAATTGATGTCTGTCGCGTTCAGCAAAACGATTGATTTTATCTTCAATACTAGGACAGTAACGTGGTCCTGTTCCCTCTATACGACCTTGAAACATAGGCGAACGATCAAAACCAGTTTTAAGCATGTCATGTACTATTTGATCAGTATATGTAACCCAACAGCATCGTTGTAAGCCAAGCTCCTTTCCTCCATAAGGTGGAAAGTTAACGAGATGATTTTTTTCTGGATTTATACTATCTTTTTTAAATGGTGATTGATTTTCCAAAAAAGAAAAACCGACAACATCTTCATCGCCATCTTGAACATCCATTTTTGTGTAGTCTAAACTACGTCCATCTAAACGTGGTGGTGTACCTGTTTTTAAACGATCACTTTCAAATCCAAGTTCTATCAATTGTTCTGTTATACCAGTTGCTTTACTCTCTCCTATTCTTCCTCCGCCAAAGTTTTTTTCTCCAATATGAATGACTCCATTTAAAAATGTACCATTCGTTAATACAACAGTTTTACCCATGATATCTATACCAAGATTAGTACGAACACCTGTAATTGTTCCACGTGAAACAATCAATCCATTTACAGAATCTTGCCAAATATCTAAATTAGGCGTTTGTTCTAATATTTCTCTCCATGTAATTGCAAATAACATTCTGTCATTTTGAGTGCGTGGACTCCACATTGCCGGTCCTTTAGATTTGTTTAGCATTCTAAACTGAATCATTGATTTATCTGATACAATTCCTGATTGTCCACCTAAAGCATCAATTTCTCGAACTATTTGACCTTTGGCTATACCACCCATTGCTGGATTGCAACTCATTTGTGCAATAGTATGCATGTTCATCGTAATGAGTAAAGTACGAGAACCAAGGTTAGCTGCGGCAGCTGCGGCTTCGCAACCAGCATGTCCGGCACCAACTACTATGACATCATATTCTGGAAACATAAATTATAAATATTTTGAAAAAGGATTAAAACTACTTTGAATGAAAAAATTAAAATAAATTATTAGTTTATAATTTGAATTAGTTTAATCTTTTTTGATTAAAAATGATACAATCAAATAAGCTATGAAACCTCCTACTGTATCTGCTACACCATCCCAAACATCAAAGCTACGACCTTCTATACAATTTAACTGATAAAACTCAATTCCAAATCCATATAAAAAAACAATAAACAATAGAATGAAAGCTATATATTTTATTTTGTAAAAAAACAAATACCATAATATATAAAATACAGCAAAAAAAGTAAAATGTACAACTTTGTCGAAATGATCAAAAACGGATATAGATGGCAAATCTTTTCCTGGCATAGAACAACCAATAAAAATACCAATCGTCCAAAATAATGCTAAAAATAGCGTAATATAGGGATGCTTTTTTAAGAATAAAAAAATAGTATTAAACAAATTTATATATTTAAAATATTAAAATACAATTATTTATAATTATTTTATGCCTAATTGTGCGCTAAGTTCCAACATTCGATCGATTGGTTTCTTTGCAGCTAAACGAAGTTCTTCGTCCATCAATAATTCTGGTAGTTCATACTTCATACATAAGTATAATTTCTCGAGGGTATTGAGCTTCATATGGGGGCAATCGTTGCAAGCACAAGCATTGTTAGGTGGTGCGGGTATAAAAGTCTTATTTGGGGCATCTTTGATCATTTGATGAAGAATTCCTGTCTCGGTAGCTACAATAAACATTGTACAACTATCTTTTTTGGCATATTCTAGCAATTGTGTCGTAGAACCAATAAAATCAGCAACAGCTAATACAGCTTCTTCACATTCAGGATGGGCTATCATTTTAGCTTCAGGATGACGAACTTTTAATTTTGTAATTTTCTCTAAACTAAAAATTTCATGAACCATACAAGCTCCATTCCACAAAACCATATTACGACCCGTTTGTTTATTGATAAAACCACCAAGATTTTTATCTGGCGCAAAAATTATTTTTTGCTCAACAGGTAAACTTTCAACAATTTTTTGAGCATTACTTGACGTACAAATAATATCACTTAATGCTTTTATACCTGCACTACAATTAATATATGATATAACTAAATGATCAGGATGTTGTTCTTTAAAACGTTTAAATAAGGCTGGAGGACAACTATCGCTTAATGAACATCCTGCATTTAAATCAGGTAAAACAACTTTTTTAGTAGGATTGAGAATCTTAGCTGTTTCGGCCATAAAATGTACGCCAGCAAACACAATCATATCTGCATCAGTTTCTTGTGCTTTGCGTGCTAATCCAAGACTATCGCCAATATAATCGGCAACATCCTGTATATCAGCCTCCTGGTAGTAGTGTGCCAGTAAAATAGCATTTTTCTCCTTTTTCAATTTTTCAATTTCTGCAAACAAATCCAATGTTGGATCTATTTCTAAATCTAAAAAACCTTTGGTTTGTAAGTTATCAAGAGCTTTTGTCATTGTATTAATAATAAAATTTTTTTTAAAAGAAAGAAAAATACTGTTGCTACTGAGTATGTGAATTCGTGTATAAAATTAGGTTATCCACCTTGCAAAATTGATACAAATTTGTTTAATCAGAACTAATTAACATAATTATAATTTTAATTCACATTCAAGAGCCCTATTTATTGGACTTTCTAGCCAAAAAATATAAAAGTGTTGATTAATACACATTGTAAAACTATTTGAATGTGATTAGTGAATTCAGCACGGATAGAATGATAAAAAAAGACACTTTACACACAAATTTTGAGGTGAACCAAAGAGCTACAAGGATAAACTAGACTTTATCGACATAAAATCCATACTCAAAATGTTGAAAAAACAATCGAAATGCTCAAAATTTCAAAAATGAATGGTTAAAAACTTTGATAAACCAAAGCAAATCCTCTATTTTTGCACACTTCAAAAAAATGTGAATAATATGTCGGTAATTCAAAAAATCAGAAATAAGTATATCGGTTTTGTCGTTGGTGCTATTGTTGTAGCATTAATAGGCTTCCTTGTCATGGATGCTATGCAAAGCAATGTCAGAAGTATCTTCAGTGGAGATCAAACTCTTCTTGCCGATATCAACGGAAAACGTATAGATTACAAAAATTTCGAAGTACTTCGTCAAAAGTACGAAGGGAACATGAAATCACGTTCAAAAGACGGGAATTTGAACGATGAAGAGCGTTCTCAATTAATGGATCAAACTTGGTCTGATATAGTGAATGAAACTTTAATCAATGAAGAGTTAGAAAAACTAGGAATAGGGTTTACAGAAAAAGAATTACAAGATATGTTGACAGGACCTTTTGCAGATCCTATGGTTCAACAAAATTTTGCAGATCCCAATACAGGTATTTTTGATCCAAATCGTGTGAGTCAATTTTTAAGTCAAATGGGACAAGACAAAACTGGTCAACAACGTGCTCAATGGAAAGAATTTGAAGAAGCGATGATCAAAAATCGTAAAATGAGCAAATACACCGATATGGTAACAAAAGGAATTTACTTGCCAAAGTTTATGATGGAAGATATGAGCAAACAACAAACTGGTGTTTCTGCTATCAGTTTTGTACAATTGCCTTATACTATGATCAACGATGCTGACGTGAAAGTAAGTGACGACGAGATCAAGAAATACATGGAGAAAAACAAGGAATTGTTTACAACCCAAGAAGCAACTGCTAAAGCAGAATATGTTGTGTTTGATATTATCCCTTCAAAAGAAGATACTGCAGAAAGTTTAGGTTCGTTGTTAGCTGTACGAGACGGATTTGTAGCTGCTATAGAAAACGAAGAATTTTTATCGCAAAACAACTCAGAAGAAACACTGCGTGATGTTTACTACACAGAAAAAACACTTGAAGCTATCAATCCTGCTGAAGTTCTTGCTAGCGCCGTAGGTGCTGTAACAGGACCTTTCTATATGAATGGTTCATACAAAATGATGAAAGTTGTAGACAAAAAGTCTATGCCAGATAGCGTAAAAGCATCTCATATATTGATAGCTATTACTGAACAACGTACAGAAGCACAGGCTAAAGCTAGTATTGACAGTATAGAAGCTATGGTAAATTCAGGTGCTGATTTTGCACAACTAGCTGCAACACGTTCCGACGATCAAAACTCTGGTAAAATGGGTGGAGATTTAGGATATTTTACTCAAGAAGCTATGGAAGGTCAATTAAGTGAAATCGTAAAAGAAAGTTTTGCTGGTAAAGTAGGCGACAGAAAAGTAGTAAAAACACAATACGGTTATCATTTAATCAATATCACAGATCAAAAGAATTTTCAAACTGCAGTTAAAGTTGCAGTGATGAGCAAAACATTACAAGCAGGTCAAGCAACTACAAATGCAGCTTTTGCGAAAGCTAATGAGTTTGCAGCTTCTGCAAAAGATGCAGCTTCATTCACTGAAACTGCAAAAAAATTAGGGAAAGACAAACGAGTAGCGGATAATATCACCAAAACTCAACAACTTATACCTGGTATTGGAAGTGCTCGCGAATTGTCACGTTGGGTTTTCGAAGCTAAAATAGGGAGTGTATCACAAATATTTAATTTAGATGATAAATGTATCATAGCTGTAGCAACCAATAGACAAGAAAAAGGAACAATGGCCAATATCGAAACAGTTCGAACTCAGGTAGAAGGAATTCTTAAAAGAGATAAAAAAGGTCAAATGCTAATCGAAAAAGCAAAAGGAAAAACTTCATTACAAGATTTAGCTTTATTAGGAAATACAACTGTAAAAAATGCTGATACCGTAATCTATGTAGGTGGTGGAAATAATGAAATAGGATTTGAACCAAAAGTAATTGGTGCAGCATTCAACAAATCATTGGTGAATAAAGTTTCTCCAGGTATACCGGGCGAACAAGGTGTATATTTCATTACAGTTAAAAACATACAACCAGGAACATCAATGTTTAACGACAAAGATCCAATGTTTAATATGCAACGCAGAAGCATGGAGCGCCAAATGACGCAACAAGCTCAAAACATTATTCCTTATGTGTTGAAAAAAGCAGCTAAAATCGAAGACAACCGTTCTAATTTTTACTAAGAGATTTCAAAATAGAAAAAAACCGACTTCATCAAGTCGGTTTTTTTTATTCCAAAAATAA
>JBILCF010000095.1:0-10498 GCA_044353325.1 Chitinophagaceae bacterium
ATATGTCCCAAAATCGTTGATGGTATATTTTGGAGATGTTTTCATGTCTTGCCACAAATATTTTCCACCAGGACGAGATACATCCAGTAAAATAGATTCACCTTTACAGATAGCTGTATCGAGTCCCAAATTGACAATTGGTAATGGAATGATATCAACTTCGATTTCATCTGTTGTGCTACAACCTTTATTTGTAGCAGTTACAGAGTATGTTCCAGCAGTTTCTACAAATAATGTAGAAGAGGTAGAGTTGTCGTTCCAAGTATAAGTACAATTAGGGCAAGTAGCATCTAATGTCATAGATTTTCCAGCGCAAATTGCAGTATCAATACCTAAATTAATGATTGGGTATTGATTAACTATTACTTGAACAGTATCATAACGGACACAAGGACCTACTGTAATCGAAACCCAATAAAAACCAGTTTGTTTGGCAGTAAATGTTGGAGATGGAGAACCATTTTGCCATTGATAAGTTGCATTAGCTGTCGTTGCATTGAGTACTACCGAATCTCCCTGACAAAATTCTACATCTGGTCCAAGTGTTAAGAAAGGCATAGGGTTTACTGTAATTGTTTGTGTCAAGGTATTGCTACAACTATTGGCATCTATACCAACTACTGTATAGGTTGAAGTAGAAGTCGGAGAAAAAGCAATGCCATTTTGAATACCTCCAGACCAAGTGTAATTTGATGCACCATTGGCTACTAATGTCACCGAATTACCTTCGCAAATCGAATCGTTTGGTGTGGAATTGACATTTAAAATTGGTAAAGGATTTACGACAATTTGTATGGTTGATGTATTACTGCAGTTGTTGGCATCAGTACCAGTGACAGTGTAAGTAGCTGTAGCAGCAGGTGAAAAAGGTGTGTTATTAACAACAGGAGCAGTCCAAGTATAAGTTTGAGCTCCACTTCCATTGAGTGTACATTGATCGCCAATACATATCGTATTGCCAGGTATTGCCGATGCATTTACAGTTGGTAAAGGATTTACAGGAACAGATATGGAAGATGTGTTACTACAGCCTATTGCATCTGTACCAGTTACTGTATAAGATGCAGTAGATGCAGGTGCAAAGGAAACGCCATTTGATACACCACCAGTCCAAGTATATGTAGTAGCACCACTACCAGAAAGGGTAAGATTGCCACCAATACAAACAGAAGTTGGTGAAGCATTTGCAACAACAGAAGGGAAAGCATTGATAGTTATATTGGATCCATTGTTACTTCCTGTAACGACTGGATTAGAGCTTGTAACTCGAACTCGGTAACCAGTTCCGGTAATTGAACCCAATGGGATTGTGCATGGAATAGAACCGCTTGTAGTACTTGCAACAGATCCAATGATCGTAGGTGCTGCAAAGTTTCCTACACCATTAGATAATTCAGCAGTAAAAATATTACCAGCAAGATAAGGTCCTGTAACTACATAATCTATAGTAGCATTTTCTCCTTCGCAATACGTTAAATCTGCAGTTGAACATGATATTGTATTGGCTGGTGGTTGACAACCTACATAGCAATCTAATAATGTATAACGCGATCCAGATCCAAGTCCATTGTGTGTCAAGACGTATTGTGTTGCACCTGCAGGATTGTTGACAGTTATGATAGTGCCGGATGCAGCACCAGCATTGTTACACAATAATGCATTTCCAGCACCTATGACAACATAATCATTGGTGCAAAAATTGGAAAGCGATATTGTTCCATTATTTGAGTTGAAATAAAATTCTTCTGATACATTAGTTCCATTTACCAAAATGGTAAAATTGCAAACAGGAACTGAAAAGTCGAGTGTAATTGATGCATTTGCTGCATTGACCCACCATGCTGGACTAGAGCCTGTAAACATATTTCCCCCACATGAGTAATTGAAATTTGTCAATGGATTTACATTGACTACTGTTGCAGAGACTGTTATACCGTTGATATTAGTATAAGGGTAAGATGCCAATGGTATAGGTAAAGCTGTTGTATAATTGCCTAAATCGCATTGAGAAAAAGCGCTTGAAGCAAGGAGAAGTATCGAAATTAACGAGAAGAGAACTTTTTTCATAATTAGTTTTTTGTTGGGGTTAATACAATTTTTACCTTAATAAAAAGCATATTCACCTTAAAATTAGATTTTTTTTTTTTAAATCCAATCTAAATCTACTAAAAATAAAAAAAAGCTAAATTTTTATGGGATAAAACAAAGTGTAATTTTTTACCATAAATTCAATTATACCACTTGTACTAAATCAAAATCAATTTGCTTTTTGTCTAAAAAAGCGGCTATGACTTTGATGCGTACCGATTTTCCAATTTGAAATTTTTGTTTAGTTCTTCGGCCAACTAAAGCATATTCTTCTTCAATAAATTGAAAATCATCCACATCTTGTAAATTGAGTAAGGATACAAATCCCTCGCATTTTTGATCGACTGTTTGAGCCCAAAAACCAAAGTTTGCCACACCACTAATTACTGCATCAAATTCATCGCCAATGAATTTACGCATAAATTCAACTTGCTTATATTTTTGACCTTCGCGTTCGGCTTCCATGGCTTTGCGTTCTCTATCACTTGTATGTTTGCATTGTTCATCCATATTGCTGATCGGTTGAATATGGTTTTCGAGACATTGCATCAATATTCTATGTACCAACACATCTGGATATCGGCGAATTGGAGAGGTGAAGTGGCAATAATATTCAAAGGCCAAACCGTAATGTCCAATATTGTCGGTCGAATACACAGCCTTGGCCATAGTTCGAATACCCAATGTATGTAAGATGGCATCTTCAGGATGTTTGCCTGTATCGGTTACCATTTGGTTGAATGATTTAGATATAGCCTCAGGCGAAGACAAGTTAAATTTATGACCAAAAGTTGCAGCAAATGCCGCAAATGGTTTTAACTTTTCTAAATTGGGTGAATCGTGTATACGATATGGAAAAGGAATCGGTTCGTTTTTGAATTTCTTTTTGGCGACAAATTCAGCGACAGTTCTATTCGCCAATAGCATGAGCTCCTCAATCAATTGGTGCGATTCGTTGCTTTCTTTGACTACAACATCAGTTGGGATGCCATGTTCATCAAGGATAAATCGTGCTTCTTCACTACTGAAGTTGATAGCACCAGCATCAAATTTTCTTTGACGCAATTGTTGTGAAAAATGATGTAACTGCAAAATTTGTTCTTTCAGTTCATTGTCTGCACCCATAATAATTTCCTGTGCTTCCTCGTAGGTGAAACGCTTATTGGAATGAATGACAGTTCTGCCAATCCAGTAGTTTTTGACTTGTGCCTTATTATCTAGTTCAAACAAAACAGAAAATGTCAGTTTGTCTTCATTGGGGCGAAGCGAACATAGTTCATTCGATATTTTTTCGGGAAGCATAGGTAAAACACGATCTGGCAAATACACAGATGTTGCTCGTTGATAAGCTTCTTTGTCTAGTGCTGTATTGGGTTTTACATAATGTGATACATCTGCAATATGAACTCCGACTTCAGTCAATCCATTTTCGAGTTTTCGTACTGATATGGCGTCATCAAAATCTTTGGCATCATGCGGATCAATTGTAAGAGTAATTAGATTGCGCAAGTCTTTACGTTTGCTGACTTCTTCATCTGTAATTTCAGTTTGCAATTGGTCCAACTCTTTGAGTACTTCTTCTGGAAATTCCAGGGTAAAACCTTGCGATAACAAAATTTCTTTCATCGCGATTTCATTGATACGCTCATCATTGAGTGAATCAATGACTATGCCTTCAGGGTTTTTGAGTTTTTCGTTCCAGTCTGTAATGCGCACAATGACACGGTCGCCTTCTTTAAGACCTTTGCTGTTTTTTTCATTGATAAAAATATCTTTGTTAAAGCTCTTATTGTCTGGAACAACGAATGCAAAGAATTTACTTAATTGCACTGTGCCTATAAGCTCGTTTTGACCACGTTGTACGATGTTTGTTATAATTCCTTCAGGGCGTTTACCCGAATTGCCAACCTTGAAAATGCTGACTTCGACCGTATCGCCATGCATCGCATTTTTTAAGTTTTCGCGTTTGACGATGATGTCTATATCCATTCCAGGAACAATGACATAACCCATGCCTTGTTTTGATATGTCTAATTTGCCTGTTACGGCTGGTGTTAATGATGGTCGTCTTGATTTTCGGACTATCGGACTAAATTTGGTTTGTTTATGTTTTTTTTTCATAAAGATTTAAGTTGTTAGGAGCACATCATCTGCTTCGTCGGATAATTCAGGATAATCAAGTATAGGAGGGATATACTGATGAATAAAATCTTGAATGTGTTGGTTAAAACGATCTTGTTCATCAAACAAGATTTGAATACCTATGGCTTGTGCAAAAAAAGGTAATTGATATTCTTGTATTTTATCGTTGAGCAGCATCAGTCTAGCTGCGTCTTTTTCCGTTGTTACGATGATTTTGTGCTCGGATTTAATGTGTTCAAATGCTTCTTTTATTTCGATTAAATCATCGTAGGAGAAGTAGTGATGATCTTTGAAGCTGAGCGAATATACAGCTTTAAATTCAGATTGAAGCTTTTCTTTTAAAGAATCAGCATTTGCAATACCCGTAACGAGTAAAATTTCAGTGTCCTTTGTTGGTGATTGAACAAAACTAGTCAAAGGATACAACTGTTTGTAAACAATGCTTGAAAAGTAGACTGTTTGATGTGATAATGGATTAATTTCTTGTATTAATTCGTTTTTTTCAATAGTTGTCATTGTATTAGAACACTTGGTTATGACAATGATATTTGCTCGTGCAGCTGAGCTTCTACTTTCGCGGAGTAACCCAAATGGCATGATATAATCTTTGGTATATCGTCTACCGTAATCAGTCAAAACAATATTGAGACCCGCACGAACTGTTCGATGCTGAAAAGCATCATCCAATAAGATGATTTGAGTGTCTTGTTTGAGTTGAAGCAATTGAGGTATAGCAGTCATTCGTTCTTCAGCAACCGCTACATCTATTTGAGGATACTTCGATTTAAATTGAAAGGGTTCATCACCAATTTCACGCGCATCGCTGTGTACATTGGCGAGTTTAAATCCTCGGCTATGTCTGCGATAGCCTCTGCTGAGTGTGGCTACTTTGTAATAAGGTGAAAGTAGTTCAATTAAATATTCAATATGTGGACTTTTACCTGTGCCACCTACGGTGATATTTCCTACACATATGACAGGAAGGCTAAATTCTATAGAGGTGAAAATGTCCCAATCGTAAAATTTGTTTCGAATAAAAACAATCACACCGTATAGAATAGCAAAAGGTAAGGTGAGGTATTTGAGAATGTTAAGCAGTAATTGTTTCATTATTTTTTAGGGATAAGCAGATTTTTTTTCTGAACCCACATAAATTCAGTTTTATATTTTTTGTGTTCAATAAGAAAGAAGGTGTTGTATTCATCAATGATTTTAATATCATTTTCTTTGCATAAGATAACTTTGGATTTGGCTTGCAAACTAGGTGCAACAAACACTTCCAATGAATCTTGTTTGGCTCGAGCTGGCTTTTCAGTATAATTGATAACCATGGTAGGACTACGTTTAATAACATGGCTTGTTTTCTTATACGTACCAGCAGTTGTATATTCATACTGACAACCTGTATCTTGTTTCACTATAATAGAAGTTTTCAGTAAGGTCAATTCTAGTCGGCAAGCAGCGGCTTGTTTAATGTATGTAATTGAACTATCTATTTTGACCATTCCTTTGATGTCTGTAGATAAAAAATCAGGATTACCTGATGTTGTACTTAAGTATAAAAAAGCCGAATCTGGAGCGAATTGCATAAAGTACAATATGCCGTTGGGTTTGTTGAGTCCTTTGTTAAAGCTATAAACGCCTGTAAAGTCTTGTCCATTGGCTATTGAAGTCAATAAAATAGCCATCCATGTTATCAATAATTTATTCATCGAAGTTAAATATAAGAAACATTTTAAAGTATGTATATTTACAGCCCTATTTTTAATGAAAAATTAATTCATGCTCGTACAAATTTTAGAAATTTTAAAATACATTTTACCTTCAGTTGTGGTTTTAATCGCAACTACGATGATTGTCAATAAGTTTTTGGTGAAAGAGATAGAACGCAAACAATTGTCCATTTTTGCACAAAATTCGGATTCAGCAATGAAGTTACGTTTACAAGCGTATGAGCGATTGACCATATTTGTAGAACGTATCAACGCCAAAAGTTTGATTAGTCGTTATTATGTACAACAAGCTACTGCGCAAGATGTACAAATAGCTATGGTACAAGGTATACGAGCTGAATACGAACATAATCTATCCCAACAATTGTATGTATCGCACGAAGTATGGCAAACGATTACAACTGTCATGGAGCAAGAAATTACGATGATCAATCGCATTGGGGCAAGTTGTGAAATGGGCGCTAGTGCGACTGAATTTATCAAAAAAATATCAGAGTATATTGTCAATACCGAATCGACTATCCCAACTGATATAGCCCTCGAAACACTCAACAAAGAAGCGAAACGTATCTTGTTTAATTCATAACCTACATTTTTATGCATTCTGATATTTTACAAAAACAACATTTCTTTTTCATAGGCGTTGGTGGTGCAGGTATGAGCGCGATAGCGCAATATTTGGCAGGAAATGGCAAAACCGTAAAAGGTAGCGACCGTTTGTTCAATTCTAGCGAAAATGATTACATCAAATCGCAGTTGGAAAAAGAACATATTGCTTGTTTTATTCAAGATGGAAGTGGTATAAATGAACAAACAGAAGCAGTTATTATTTCTACAGCTATAGAAGATACTAACCCTGAAATTATCAAAGCGAAAGCATTGAATATTCCTGTTATACTTCGTGCTGATTTATTGGCAGCTATTTGTGCTAGCAGACGAACAATTGCAATTGCTGGAACCTCTGGTAAATCGACTGTTACTGCCATGTTGTTTCATATTTTATATGAAAATGGAGTAAGTCCTTCTTTAATTACTGGTGCAGGTTTGGCTAGTTTGCAACAAGATGGACAAATAGGCAATGCCTATGTAGGACAAAGCGATTGGTTACTTATTGAAGCAGACGAAAGCGATGGTACTTTAGTGAAATACAAACCTGAAATAGGGTTGTTGTTGAGTATCGATAAAGATCATAAAGAATTGGATGAATTGTATACAATTTTTCAAACCTTTAAAAACAATACCCAAAAACAATTTGTTGTAAATTACGCTCATACATTAGCTAAATCATATTCACAAGATTTGAATCAAGATTTTGGTGAAGGGACTCGCTTCGAAGGGCGAAATTTTCATCAGCAAGGTTTTACAATTTCATTTGAAGTGACAGATACTAAATCTTCAGAAACTACTTCATTTACAATTCCAACTATAGGTAGACACAATATGGAAAATGCATTGGCATGCATAGCAGTCGCTGATTTGCTTGGTGTATCCATTGCACAATGCGCTTCGGCTTTGATAACCTATGGCGGCATCTATCGTAGACATCAACTTTTGGGCGAAAAAAATGGCATTACTGTCATTGATGATTATGCACATAATCCAGCAAAAATTGCTGCTTCGATTAAAGCTTGTCAACCTGTTGCTGATAAATTGGTGGCTTGGTTTCAGCCGCATGGTTATGGTCCTACACGTTTTATTCGAAAAGAGTTGGTTGAAGAAATTACAGCTGCACTCAGACCACAAGATGAAATTTGGATGAGCGAAATATATTACGCTGGCGGAACGGCAGTAAAAGATATTTCGGCGAATGATTTGATTCAAGATTTAAAAGCAAACGGCGTGAACGCCTTTTTTGTTGAAGATCGAGTTCGTCTTTTTGATCAATTAATTCCAAATTTAAAATCAAATACTATTCTTCTGCTTATGGGTGCTCGTGATCCAGGCTTAGAAAAATTTTCGAAGGAAGTAATGAGGAAAGTTGAAGGGTAGGAGTTGATCGTTGAAAGAAGTTATCTTTAAAATGATATCAAATTACTGGCACGAATTCTTGATATTAAAAACTCATATTCACAATACCCAAATATTCTAAACTTAAATCGTACTCCCTTTCAATGCCTCTCCAATAGCCACATCCATAACTCGTTCAGCATAAGGTCGTGTTACTTCATTGAGTTTTTCTGTTGCGCTCAAAATTTGGTCTTTGTCTTTGGCTTCAATAGCCTGTTTTAAGGCTTCTATACCGGAAAGTGTAGCTTGTTGTTCTTCAGTAGTTATATGTTGCGCATGCTTGTGCAAAAAGTTTTCAGTCAGTTGAATCATTTGTTCTGCCTCGGTTGATGCTTCTATGATAGATCGTATTTTGATATCTTCTTTAGCATTGGTGATTGAAGCCATCAACATTGCTTCAACATCTTCGTCGGTTAATCCATATTGCGGTTTGACATCTATGGATTGCGATACTCCGCTTCGAAGTTCTTGTGCTTTGACCTGAAGTATACCATCAGCATCAATAATAAATTGGATATCTACTTTTGGAAGTCCAGCTGGCATAGCTGGAATACCTGTCAATGCGAATTCGGCTAGTTTACGATTATCTTTGACTAAATCGCGCTCGCCTTGGTAGATGGCTATATTGATCCCACTTTGCCCATCTCGTTGTGTTGTGTATTGGCGGCCGGCTTTGCTTGGTATTTTAGAATTGCGGGGTAGAAGTACATCCATCAAACCACCCATAGTTTCTAAGCCCAAACTCAATGGTGTAATATCGAGTAATAAAGTGTCCTTATTATTTCCTGCAAGAATATCTGCTTGAACAGCTGCACCGAGTGCAACTACTTCATCAGGATTCACATTGTCGTAAACTGGTTTACCGAAAAATTCACTGACACGTTGTTTGACATAAGGAATTCGAGTGGAACCTCCTACCATTACAATGACATCAATATCTTCTTTATTTTGCTCACTATCTTTTAGCGCATTGGCACAACATTCTATCGTTTTGTCTACAAGTGGTTTGATCAGCGATTCAAATTTATTTTTACTAATAGTCAATTCGGCATCTAATAACATGAAAGTAAAACTATCATTGGTACTCAATTGTTTTTTGGCTTCTTCGGCACCCAATCTGAGCGTTTGAGCTAAGTCTTTATGAGTAGTTAGTTCCGCTTTGGTCAGACCGAGACTTTCTGCAAAATGATTGGCTAAAACACGATCAAAATCGTCTCCACCCAAGTACGTGTCACCATTGGTACTCAAGACATCAAAAATACCGTCTGTAATGCGTAAAATTGAAACATCAAATGTACCGCCACCTAAATCGTAGACTGCAATTTGCGAAGATTCTTCTTGTTTAGCACCAAAACCATAAGCTAAACTTGCAGCGGTAGGTTCGTTGATGATACGCAATACTTCAAGCCCTGCGAGTTTACCTGCATCGCGTGTTGCTTGTCGTTGAGCATCGTTAAAATAAGCGGGAACAGTTATCACACATTTTGAAACCGTCATTTTTAATACATGTTCTGCGCGTTGTTTGAGTTCTTTGAGTATCAATGAAGATAATTCAATGGGACTATAGAATTTTTCACCAACTTGTATTTTGACCAAACGGTCTGTATCATCATCTATAACATTGTACGAAAAGGAATGACTATTTTCTTTAATATCGTTGTATGCTTTACCCATTAAGCGTTTAACGCTGTAAATAGTATTGGCAGGGTCTGCTTCAAGGTATTTTTTGGCTTCATTTCCTACCGTTATGTGGTCATTGTCGCCAAAATGTATAATGGAAGGCACTAATACAGTATTATCAATATCTTTAAGTGCAAGTGGTTGTTTCGTTTCGGGATGAATGATTGCAACTAAACTATTGGTTGTACCTAGGTCGATCCCTACAATTATTTCTTCTTGTTGCAACGTACCTGTTGCGATATTGATTGCTATTTTAGCCATGGTGCAAATGTAATAAATAGTAGAAAGTACTTAGAATAAAGTAAAAAGTAAAATATGATATGGTATTGGTTAAATGAATCCATCAATGAATTAAACATTCATTTTCAATACTTAAAATCAGAATTCAATCAAAAATAAATCATAATTCTAAGATGCTTCACCGCCTGTGTTGGGTTTATTCTCTTGAGGTTTAGGTCCTTTGGGTTTGCCCTGAGGTCGTGGCTTTTGTCCCTGACCTTGTTGCGGTTTGTTCGCTTGTTGGCTAGGGTTTTCACCAGGATTTTGAGGTGCTTTGCTTTGCTGAGGCTTATGTCCTTGTCCTTGCTGTTGTGGTTTTTGGTTTGGATTTGGATTTGGCTGTGCAGGTTTGCCTTGACCTTGACCTTGTTGTGGTTTGTTTCCTTGCGGTTTATTTCCTTGTGGCTTTTGACCTTGACCTTGTTGCTGACCTTGTTGCGGTTTGTTTCCTTGTGGTTTTGGATTTTCCTGTTTAGGACGAGGTTGATTTGTTTTTTGTGCTTGATTTGGATTGGCCTGATTAGCAGGTTTACCAGCTTCAGCAGGTTTATTTCCTTGTGTTTTTGCTT
>JBILCF010000096.1:0-10471 GCA_044353325.1 Chitinophagaceae bacterium
CAAGATCCTCAACATGTTTTAACTATGCTATCTATGCTCACTGGTGCTGAAGGTCGCTTTGATTATATCGTATCTGAAAAAGAACAAATATTAGGCATCGTAGATTATGCACATACACCCGATGCATTACTGAATGTATTGGCTACAATCAATAAATTGAGAAAAGGAAATGAAACCCTCTTTACGATAGTAGGTTGTGGTGGCGATCGCGATAAAACCAAACGTCCTGTAATGGCGCTTGTCGCTTGCGAACATAGCAATCGTGTAATATTTACATCTGATAATCCACGTAGTGAAAATCCGACTACTATTCTACACGAAATGGAAGCAGGTGTGCCTGTGCATCAACATCGAAAATTTGTAAGTATCCCAGACCGTAGAGAGGCAATCAAAATGGCTTGCAGTATAGCTGAGCAAGGCGATATTGTCTTAGTTGCTGGTAAAGGACACGAAAAATACCAAGATATCAATGGAGTAAAACATCCATTTGATGATAAAAAAATTCTTCAGGAAATGTTTGAACTATTTGAAAAATAACGATTAAAAAACCAACATGCTATACCACTTATTTACATATCTAAAACAACATTTCGACATCCCAGGTGCCGGTGTTTTTTATTTTATTTCGTTCCGTGCAGCATTGGCAATTATATTGTCTTTAATCATTTCATTAGTCTATGGCAAACGATTAATCAAGTATTTGCATCGCAAACAAATTGGCGAAACTGTTCGTGATTTAGGTCTTGCAGGTGAAAAACAAAAAAGTGGCACACCGACGATGGGTGGTATCATTATCATAGCAGCTATATTGATTCCGACATTATTATTTGCTCGAATTGAAAACGTATATATTCTTCTGATGATTATCTCTACGATATGGTTAGGGATTATTGGTTTTATAGACGATTACATCAAAGTATTTAAAAAGAATAAAGAAGGTCTTGCCGGTCGATTTAAAATATTGGGTCAAATAGGTCTAGGTATTATAGTAGGACTCACTATGTACTACAACGAAAATGTGTATATCGTTCGCGAAACAACAGGCGGAAAACCTGCCATGTACAGCAGCACCGATAAAGTAATTAAAGATGGTATAGTTCGTGTAGACGATAAAGGTGTAACAAGAACGTATGCACGTGTTAAAAGCGTTGTGACTACAATTCCTTTTGCAAAAAATCACGAATTAAGTTATGCAAAAATATCGGCTTGGTTCGGCGAAAATTCAATGAATTTTTTAACTCCATTAATATATATCCTCTTTGTGATTTTCATTATCACTGCAGTTTCCAATGGAGCCAATATAACCGATGGACTTGATGGTTTAGCCACAGGTACCAGTGCAATTATAGGCATATGTTTAGCCCTCTTTGCGTATGTTTCTGGCAACTTTAATTTTGCGCGTTACCTCAACATTATGCCTATTCCCAACTTGGACGAACTCTCCATTTTTATTGGAGCTTTTGTTGGTGCATGTATAGGCTTTTTGTGGTACAATAGTTTCCCGGCACAAGTGTTTATGGGAGATACAGGTAGTTTAGCATTGGGTGGTATAATCGCATCTTTGGCTATTATCATTCGCAAAGAATTATTGATACCTATTATATGTGGTGTGTTTTTAATTGAGAATTTGAGTGTGATGATTCAAGTTGGATATTTTAAATGGACCAAACGAAAATATGGAGAAGGTCGAAGGGTGTTTTTGATGTCGCCATTGCACCATCATTATCAAAAATTAGGCTATCACGAAAGTAAAATAGCCATACGATTTTGGATTATAGGAATTGTATTGGCAGTGTTGAGCGTTGTAACCTTGAAACTTCAATAAATAAAAAAATAATTAAATAGTGAAATACGATTTAGTAATACTAGGCAGTGGCGAAAGCGGAACAGGTGCAGCTTTGCTCGCAAAGCAAAAGGGCATTGCTGTGTTCGTGAGCGATATGGGTAGTATTCCAGAAAAGTATAAAGCTGAATTGGATGAGCAAGGTATTGCGTATGAAGAACGTCAGCATACGGAAGAAATTATTTTGGGCGCAAAAGAAATTATCAAAAGTCCAGGCATACCAGAAAAAGTAGCCATCATTCAAAAAATAAGACAACACAATATCCCTCTTATGAGCGAAATCGAATTTGCATTTCGTTATAAAGGAGATAGTAAAATACTTTGCATAACAGGTAGCAATGGCAAGACCACGACCACGACCTTAACCTACGAAATATTCAAACAAGATGGACTTGATGTTTCTGTTGTAGGTAATATAGGGTATAGTTTTGCTCGACAAATTGCTATTCAACCCACTCAATGGTATGTGATGGAAATCAGTAGTTTTCAACTCGATGATATCTATACCTTCAGACCTGATATTGCGGTAATAACGAATATCACACCCGATCATTTAGATCGATACCAATACGATTTTAACCTTTATGTAAAGGCAAAATTTAATATAGCAAAATTTCAAACAGCCGATGACTTTCTGATACTATGTAAAGACGATAAGGCAAGCAATCAATTTTTAGAAACGAACCAATTAACCCCCAAAATTCTCTATTTCACCATGAACGAACAATTAAACACAGACGGAGCTTACATGAATCAAAACGAACTAATATTACGCGCAAATGGTGAGCCATTTTCTATTTCTATCAATGACCTTTCATTGAAAGGTAAACACAATCAGTATAATTCGATGGCTGCTGGTATTTCTTCACGCGTAGCTGAGGTGCGAAATGAATCGATACGTGAATGCCTCAAAAATTTCAGATCGATTGAACATCGTATGGAGCCTGTTGCAAGCATACGTGGCGTTGAATTCATCAACGACAGTAAGGCGACTAACTTGAACAGTGTTTGGTATGCGTTGGAAAGTATGCGCAAACCGACTATCTTGATTTTAGGTGGCGTTGATAAAGGCAATGATTATTCAGAGATTGCAGATTTGGTAAAAGAGAAAGTGAAAGCTATTGTATGCTTAGGTGTAGACAATTCTGCAATTCATGCTGCATTTGATTCTATTGTAAAAGTTGTAGATACGGAGTCTACCAATGATGCTGTAAAATTAGCTTATGAATTTGCTACATCAGGAGATTGTGTATTGCTTTCACCAGCATGTGCAAGCTTTGATTTATTCAAAAACTATGAAGATAGAGGTGAACAATTTAAACAATCCGTTCGAGCACTTTAAATCAATTTTTTTTTAATCATAACTATTAACAGACTTTAAAACACATGCAACAACTCATACATCGAACAAAAGGCGACCGCATTATTTGGGGTGTAGTGATTGTATTGTCATTGATGAGTTTGATGGCAGTATATAGTGCAACAGGATCTTTGGCGTATCGCAAACACCAAGCCAATGAATTTTACTTAATTAAACAATTGGGTACATTGATCGCTGGTTTAGGTATAATTTATGTAGCGCACCGAGTTAAGTATACCATTTATTCACAACTTGCAGTGCTGTTTTTTGCTATTAGTGTGCCGTTGTTATTGTATACCTTATTTTTTGGAACCACACTGAATGAAGGTTCACGATGGATACGACTCCCAGGTGTTGGTATTACATTTCAAACTTCTGATTTGGCAAAGCTTGCGTTGTTTATGTTTCTTGCCCGACAGTTGTCTCGCATGCAAAATGATTTAGATAATTTTAAACGCGTAGCGCTCAATATATTTTTACCTGTTATCCTAATATGTGGACTTATTGCCATGGCTAATTTATCGACTGCGGTCATGATAGCAATGTCCTGTTCTGTATTGTTTTTTATAGGTCGTATTCGCTTCAAACATTTACTCATCTTAGGAGCTTCAGCAATGATATTGTTTGGGGTGTTGTTTACAGTATCTAAAATAACTGGCTTTGGTCGTGCAGCTACATGGGAACAACGGATTAAAGATTTTACCTCAGATAATAAAGAAGATGTTCCTTTTCAAGTTTTACAAGCTAAAATAGCCATTGCTCAAGGTGGGGCTATAGGCAAAGGTCCTGGCAATAGTTCTCAACGCAATTTCTTACCACATCCTTACTCAGATATGATTTATCCTATTATCATTGAAGAGTATGGTTTAGTTTTTGGTGGTTTTGGACTTATATTTTTATACCTCTTATTCCTGTGGCGAAGCATTTTATTGTTCAGGCGATGTCCATATGCATTTGGTGCTTTCTTGGCAGTTGGATTAAGTTTTACATTGGTCTTTCAAGCATTTCTGAATATGGGCGTTGCAGTCAATTTATTGCCCGTAACAGGCTTGACTTTACCCTTAGTCAGTATGGGTGGTTCTTCCATTTGGTTTACATGTTTGGCTATTGGTATTATATTAAGTGTCAGTCGATTTGTAGAAGATGCTGAAGGCGATCATACAACCGAACCCGAATCAAGTTCAATAATAGAAACAGAAGAATAAACAATGAGTGAAACAAAACAAATAAAACTAATCATAGCAGGTGGCGGCACCGGGGGACATATATTCCCTGCGGTTGCGATTGCCAATGCCATGAAACGCATGCATCCGCAATGCGAGATTTTATTTGTGGGAGCAAAAGGCAAAATGGAAATGGAGAAAGTGCCTAAAGAAGGTTACAAAATTGTTGGTTTGGATATTGCCGGCTTCGATCGTAGTTCTTTACTCAAAAATATTTTCTTGCCATTCAAATTGATTAAAAGTTTTTTACAAGCTAAAAAAATTATCGCCGACTTTAAACCTACTGTTGCAGTAGGAGTAGGTGGGTATGCAAGCTTCCCGGTGTTATATATGGCACAAACAAAGGGGATACCGACATTGGTGCAGGAGCAAAATTCATTTGCTGGTAAAAGCAATAAAGTACTGGGCAAAAAAGCAAAAGCAATTTGCGTTGCATATAGAGATATGGAGCGATTTTTCCCGAAGGAAACTATCGTTTATACTGGCAATCCTATTCGTAAGGCAATAGCTCAAAATAATATTTCTAAAGAAGAAGGAGCCGCTTTATTTAACCTAAATCCAAATCAAAAAATAGTATTTGCCTTTGGTGGAAGCCTCGGCGCAAAGAGCATCAATGAAACATTGATGTCGCAATTTAAACAAATCATTGACGCAGGTGCTCAATTGATTTGGCAAACAGGTACTACGTACTTTCAACAAGCTAAAGATGCAGTGAAGGGATACGAACATACTATTAAAGTCTTTGATTTTATTCGTGAAATCGACTATGCTTATGCAGCGGCAGATATCATTATATCGAGAGCAGGTGCTTCTTCGATTTCTGAATTATGTGTCGTAGGCAAACCCGTTATATTCGTACCGTTTCCATTTGCAAGCGAAGATCATCAAACACACAATGCCATGGCATTGGTCAATTCTAATGCTGCAATGATGGTTAAAAACAGTGATACAGATAATGCCTTATTGTCTAAAGTGATGGTACTCCTCAACGACAATACGCATTGCGATCTTATGCGAAACAATATTAAACAACTTGCAATAACCGATGCCGATGATCGAATTGCTTTAAAACTAACTGAACTAGCAAACGCATGAATTTAGCAACTATACAACGGGTTTATTTTGTCGGTATTGGTGGTATCGGTATGAGTGCATTGGCGCGTTTTTTCAACGAGAAAAATGTACATGTCAGTGGCTACGATAAAACGCCAACTCCACTTACACAAATCTTGCAAACCGAAGGTATTGATATTCACTTTACAGAAGATATTAGCCTTATTGATCAGCAAGCTGATCTTGTTATCTATACACCTGCTATTCCAGCTGCACATGCAGAGTTGGTTTGGTATCAGCAGAATAAATACAATGTAGTCAAACGTAGTGATGTATTGCAGTACATTTCAGAACAGATGAATGCTGTATGTGTAGCAGGTACACATGGCAAAACAACCATCTCTACATTAATCGCTCATATACTGCGACATACAGGTTACGGATGCAATGCGTTTTTAGGGGGGATTTCGAGCGATTATGGCGTCAATTATTGGAGTAGTACAAACGAATGCGCAGTCATAGAAGCAGATGAGTACGACCGTAGTTTTTTAAAATTAAAACCTTCAATTGCAGTTGTAACTGCTATGGATGCCGATCACTTGGATATTTACGGTACCGCCGAAGAAATGGAGCGTTGTTATTTGCAATTTGTATCGCAAATCAAAGATACCTTGGTATACAAACATGGCTTGCACAGAAGCAAAGAGTTTACAGCGCCTAATCAAGTGTCGTATAGTTTACAAAACGATGCTGCTACATATTATGCTTCCGACATTCGAATGAATCAAGGTTCGTATCATTTTACGTTTTGCAAGCAAGGGGATGCTATTGCTGAGATTGATTTAAATATCGGTGGTATGCACAATGTTGAAAATACTATTGCGGCTTTGGCTGTTTGCGATTTACTCCATATCGATATTGAAAAAGTTAAATTGGCTATTTCTGATTTTAAAGGGGTTAAGCGACGCTTTGAGTATATTATTAAAAATAATAATCTTGTTTATATCGACGATTATGCACACCATCCAGAAGAATTGCGCATGTTGATTTCGAGTGCGAAAGCATTGTTTCGAAACAGAAAAGTGAGTGTGATATTTCAGCCTCATTTGTTTACGCGTACACGCGATTTCGTCGATGGCTTTGCTGAAAGTTTAGACTTGGCCGATGAAGTTATTTTGCTTGACATCTATCCTGCACGCGAATTGCCGATTGAAGGTATTACAAGTCAAATTATATTAGACAAAATGAGTTTGAACAACAAACATATTTTACAAAAATCGTCGATACTTGATTGGGCTAAGGCTTCTCAACTCGATGTTTTAATTACAGCAGGGGCTGGCGATATAGATACTTTAATTAACCCTTTAAAAGAACTCTTGGATACGAAATAAATGAATCAGCGGTTGAAGAAAATATTACGCAATATTGTATTCTTGTTATCAATTCCTTTGTTGATATCTGCATTTGTATTTGCTCAAAAAAGTACAGATAAAGATGTTTGCAAAGGATTAGACATTGATATCGTTCACACCGATTTGAGTTTTGTTACTGAAAACGATATTATTGATATCGTCGAAAAAGCAGGTGTTCGACCTGATGCAAGTTTTATCAATGGGATTCATTTGACTGAGGTCGAAAAAGCTTTGCAAGACAATAAATGGATTAAATCTGCGAATGCATACATAGGCTCAGATCAAATCCTGTATGTTACTGTAGATCAAAAAAGACCTGTAATCCGCATAGTAGAAAACGACAACTCAGACTATGCCTATTACTTGGATGCGCAATCCAACCCTATTGAATTGTCGGCACAATATAGTCCTAGCTTACCTGTTGTTACGACGCCTAGTTTGTCTTATAGTCAAAAAGATAATCAATTGAAATCTGATTTAGTGAGCTTGTCACAATTTATCCAAGAAGATTCTTTTTGGAATGCGGCCATTGCGCAAATCAATGTTCGTACCGATGGTATGATTGATTTAATTCCAAGCATAGGACATCAAGTGATTCTTATAGGTACAATCGAGGGTCTTGAAAATAAAATGAGTCGATTACTGACCTTCTACCAACAAGGTATGCAAACGGTCAATTGGGATGTGTACGATGAAATCGATTTGCGATTTGCAGGGCAAGTAGTTTGTCGCAATTATGAAGGTGAGGTGCTGACACAAAATCCTTACGATAAACCTTTGCCTGCAAAGGCGAAACCTGTAGCTCCAACTACAGCTACACCTGTAGTAGCACAAAATAATCTACAGCCAAAAACAGTCAATGCCAAACCTGCACCAAAAGTGATTGTCAAGAAAACTACAAATGATGTCAATAAAACTTCGACCCCGAAAAAAGCTATACAAGCCAACCAAGCGGCGAAGCCAAAACCAAAAGATAAAGTCAAAGAACAACCCAAAGTAGAAAAAACAAACCCAACAAAACCCATAACAAACTAAAAGAATAAAAAACGATTATGAACATGCAAAACGAAAACCCAGTTATAGTAGGATTAGATATTGGTACTACAAAAATTGCTGCTATTGCAGGACGAAAAAACAAATTTGGTAAATTAGAAATACTTGGATTTGGACGTGCGGATAGCAGTGGCGTCAATCATGGTATGGTACTCAATATCGAAGAGTGTATTCGTTCAATCAATTTGGCTTTAGAAAATTGTCTAGATACGAATCCTAACTTAAATATTAAAGAAGTCTATGTCGGTATAGCTGGTCATCATATCAAAAGTTTACAAACAAGAGGCGATCGCGTATTAGCCAATATTGAAGAAGAGATTCGCAAAGAAGATATCGATGCTTTACTCAAAGATCAATACAAAACCTATATCCCAACAGGCGATCAAATCATTGATATCATACCACAAGATTTCACTGTGGATAATTTAACTGGATTGTCCTTGCAGCAAGTAACGGGTATGACGGGTATCAAAATCGGTGCAAACTTTCATATCGTAACAGGTGATAAATCGGCGATTAAAAATATATACCGTTGCGTAACACGCGCTGGCTTAGCTACCAAAGATTTGGTGTTGCAGCCGTTGGCTTCAGCAGCAGCAGTAATGTGTGCCGAAGATTTTGAGTCGGGTGTAGCGATAGTCGATATTGGTGGTGGTACCACAGACCTTGCTGTATTTCACGAAGGTATGTTGAAGCATACAGCAGTTATACCTATAGCAGGTGTCAATATCACAAACGATATACGTTTAGGTTTGGGAGTATTGCGCTCGCAAGCAGAACAAATGAAAGTACAATTTGGTATGGCGCTCGCAGAAGAGGCCAAGTCAAATGCTTTCATCACTATTCCAGGTTTGAAAGGACAACAACCCAAAGAAATTTCGGCTAAAAATTTAGCCAATATCATACAATGTCGTATGGAGGAAATCCTCGAGTATGTTATGTATCATTTAAAGCAATTAAATCTGCACGACAAATTACATGGTGGTATTATTCTTACAGGTGGTGGTAGTCAGTTAAAACATTTGATTCAATTGACTGAGTACCGCACTGGCCTACCTACACGAATTGGTTTGCCAAACGAGCATTTAGCCTCTGGCTATGCTTCCGAATTGATGAAGCCAATGTATGCAACTTGTATCGGTTTAATATTGCGTGGCTACGACGATTACGAAAGCAATCGCTTACGCTTTATATCTGGCAATTCTGACGATTCTGAAGGCAATAGCGAAGCGAGCGAAGGTACATTTGTCAACATGGCACAGACCTACGAACTCAGCCCTGAGGAATTGCTTAAGCAGGAATTTGGCGATAGCACTAGCATGCAACAAGCACCGAGCGAACCCCAAGCCTTTACACCAGAGGTTCAAGAACCTCAAGCACAAGCGTCGATGGATTTGTTTAGTCAACCACCTGCAGCGCCACAAGAGCCTCGTGCAAGTATGAGCGAAAAAATAGAAAAAAGAACCAAGCTTGTCAGCAATGTTTTTAGCACTGTTAAAAACAAAGTGATTTATTGGTTCGAAAATGTCGAAGACGAACAATTCGATAAATAAAATAAACAACAATTAACCCTTTTAAATTTAACCCCATAAATTCAAAACAATGATTCAATTTGAGCTTCCACAAAACAATTCCTCTATTATCAAAATTATTGGTGTAGGAGGTGGCGGCGGTAATGCCGTTAATTACATGTACAACTTAGGTATAGATGGTGTAGACTTTATTGTGTGCAATACCGACCAAAAAGCCTTGAACAATAGTTCAGTGCCCAAACGTATCCAGCTGGGACCACATTTGACACAAGGACTTGGTGCGGGTGCCAATCCCGAAATCGGTATGCGTGCTTGCCAAGAAAGTATCGATGAAATCGAACGCCTACTCATCGACAATACCAAAATGGTATTTGTAACTGCAGGCATGGGCGGTGGTACGGGTACAGGTGGTGCACCTATCGTGGCCAAAGTAGCTAAAGATTTAGGAATACTCACTGTTGGTATCGTTACTACACCATTTTCGTACGAAGGGAAACGTCGTAAAAATCAAGCTGAAGAAGGCATCGATGCTTTGCGTCAAAATGTCGATACCATCCTTGTTATATCCAATGATAAACTACGCCAACAATTTGGCAATATACCTGCATCACAAGCTTTTTGTCGTGCAGACGATATCTTAGCTACTGCTACCAAATGCATTACAGACGTTATCAATTCGCAAGGACATATCGTGGTCGATTTTGCGGATGTAAGCACCGTCATGCGCAATGGAGGCGTAGCCATACTCGGTAGTGCTACCGCTAAAGGTGAAAACAGAGCTTACGAAGCTGTAGAACAAGCCATCAATTCACCGTTGTTAAATGACGACAATATCAAAGGTGCAAAATGGGTTTTGCTCAATATCAATTCGGCACATGGTATACACGAACATACTTTGGACGAAGTCGAAATGATACAAGCCTTTGTACAAGAACAAGCTGGCGACGATTGCGACGTCATATTTGGTACAGGCTTCGACGACAACTTGGGCGAAG
>JBILCF010000010.1:0-27713 GCA_044353325.1 Chitinophagaceae bacterium
TTTAAATCCTGCTAATACAGGCTTAGTTAATTGCGATTGGCGTATATCCAGCAACTATCGTACACAATGGGGAAGCGTAAATTCTACTCCTTATATCACTGGTACTATTTCTTATGATATGGCTACATTACGTGGCAAACTCAATGGAGATGCACTTGGTATTGGACTTATAGGCATGTATGACAAATCAGGAACTGGTGCTTTACAAAATATCACAACTGGTCTTTCATTGGCATATCACAAACGTTTAAGCCAAGACGAAGACAAACCACGTAACTTATCAATTGGTGTTCAAGGATACTTAGTTCAAAAAAGTATCGATTTCAATAAATTGAAATTTGAAAGCCAATACGATCCTACTACAGGTGGCACACCTTATGCAAGTGGCGAAAACTTTGGTAACGCTGACTTAACTTACCCTGACTTCAATGCAGGCATCATGTATTCTGGATATGTGAATGAGCGTTCAAACATTTATGGTGGTGTTTCTTACTATCATATTACACAACCAGTTGAAACTTTCTTAAATGGTAATCATAAAGTAAGTTCTCGTTTGACAGCATCATTAGGAGGCTCACTTCAAATGAACGAAAACATGGTATTGTACGCAAGTGGTATGTACCAACAACAAGCAGCTGCTTCTGAATTATTAATCGGTGCTGCTTCTGGTTTCATTATGAATCCTAACCACGAAGACGATGTTGCAAACTCTATTTTCTATTTAGGTGCGTGGTATCGCTACGGTGATGCTATTGCCCCTTATGTTGGTTTTGAGTGGTCAAAAGCTAAATTAGGTATTAGCTACGATGTCAACTTATCTGGTTTCACCCCAGCTACAAAAGGAAATGGTGCTTTGGAAATTTCATTGATTTACAATGGTTGCATTATCCGCAATGATACTCGATCTTACAACTTCGCTTGTCCTCGTTTCTAATTCAATAAATTTTATAATAAAAAAAAGGCTGCCTTGTGCAGCCTTTTTTTATGCCCAATCCCCTACTACGTACACTCAATACGCATTGCGATAAGTATATTTGTACAAATATCCAAAGCGCATGAGCAAAGCCCAATCAAACAATCTAGAACTATTTAAAGAAGCCTATGCTAAATTAAATATAGAGCAACAAAAAGCTGTGGATACCATCTACGGACCAGTTCTTGTCATAGCTGGTCCAGGCACAGGCAAAACTCAAATATTAGCTTTGCGCATAGCTAATCTATTGCTTAGCGATGCACAAATTTTACCTCAAAATATACTCTGTATGACCTATACAGATGAGGGCAAAAAGAATATGCGCGATCGATTATTTAAATTAATCGGTGCCGAAACAGCTCAACATATTCAGGTCCATTCATATCATTCATTTTGCAATGAAATTATTCAGCAAAATTTATCCCAATTTAAAAAAGAAGAACTCGATGCTATTTCAGAATTGGAAAAAATTCAATACATCAAAGAGATATTACATGCAGTCAAAAAAGGGAATTTATTATACAATCCTAAAAACCCAACTTCGAATGCAAAATATCTCTTGAATTTGTTTTCAAAAATGAAACAAGAAAACTGGACAAGTGCCTATTTGAATGAAAAAATTGAAGACTACATTCAATTCTTACAACAAGATGAAGAAAGCTTCTCAAAAAAAGGAAAGCGAAAAGGAGAAATAAAAAAAACTGTTCTGGACGAAATTGAACGCTATGCAAAAGCTTTGGATGCAGTTAAATTGTTTGATGCATACAAAACTAAAATGCTTGAAAATCATCGATACGATTTTGATGACATGATACATTGGGTGATTGATCTTTTTGAAACAAATCCTGAAATTTTAATGTCATACCAAGAACGCTTTCAATATCTATTGGTAGATGAGTTTCAAGACACCAATGGATCGCAAATGAAATTGGTGGAGCTCATGACCGATTACGACTCTTCACCCAACGTGTTTGTCGTAGGCGATGACGATCAGTCCATTTTTAGATTTCAAGGGGCAAGTATTGAAAACATGAAAAATTTTCAAGAGAAATATAAAGAAAGTGGGCTGAAAGAAATATGTCTCAAAATGAATTACCGTTCACCACAAGGTATTTTAGATCAAGCTAAAAATTTAATTGAAAAAGGCGGTGGTAGATTAGTCGATTCGAATCCTGATTTAGATAAAAATTTAATTTCATATAAAACACAAACTTCCCAAACAGATTTTATACCTAAACTATATTCATTTCACAATCCTCGATACGAGAAAATATACATAGCACAAGAAATTAAAAAGCTCATTGACCGAGGAGTCAAACCAAAAGAAATTGCAGTACTTTTCTACGACAATAAATCATGCTTAGAACTAGGCGAATATTTAAAAAAATTAGACATCCATTTTTACACCAAAAAAAATATCAATTTATTTGAAGAGCCTTTTGCTCGACAGCTCATTACAATTTTAAATTACATTAATTCCGAACGTTCAAACCCATACAGCGCAGATAATTTATTGTTTGAAGTATTACACTATAACTTCTTTGCTATTCCTAGTATAGAAATAGCCAAAGCGAGTATGTTATCCTATCAAAAATCATCAGAACACAAAAAAACAAAATACTCTTTTAGACTTTACTTACAAGAATTAAGCGAACAGCATCACCCTACTTTATTTGACGAATCGCCAAGTGATAAATTATTGTCTACAACACGTTTATTAGAAACATTGATACACGATTCATATAACCTTTCGTTGATACAACTATTAGATAAAATAATACAGGAATGCCATATCGTTCCATATTTATTGGCTTCTGATGATAAATATGAATTACTTGAAACCTTGACTGCATTTTTTGATTTTGCTAAGGATGAATGCCACAGAAATCCAGATATGACAATTCAATCTTTTGTGGATTTGTTAAATATTATGGATGAAAATGACCTTCAACTGCCACGTACAAAATTGTATGGCAATGAAAATGCAGTAAGATTATTTACAGTTCACGCATCTAAAGGTCGCGAATTCGAACATGTGTTTGTAGCAGGCGTAGTCAAAGAGCAATGGGAAAAAAGACGTACCCCTTCGAATGGAATTAAGTTTCCTCCTACCGTTTTTGAAACAGCACTGAGCAGTAAAGATGATGATGAGCTTAGACGTATGATGTATGTGGCACTCACACGTGCGAAAAAAGAACTTATAGTCAGTTATTATCAGTTTGACTTAAAAGAAAAAGAATGCGAAAAATCTGTATTTATATATGAAACGTTTGGCGATGAAGCAGAAGCAGAAGCAATTCAATTAGACAATGAAACGATATTGAATTTTGAAACTTTGATTCATCAAGAAAATAATGAAATAATTGTAGAATCTATTGAAAAAGAATATATTGAAAAACAATTGCTTCATTTTGAAATGAATGTTACTGCGCTTAATAATTTTTTAAAATGTCCTTTACATTTTTATTACAACAACATTATACGTATACCCTCTGCTATGGCAGAAAATATGTCTTTTGGTAGTGCGATACATTATGCTTTAGAAAAATTATTTTCAATCATGAAACTTGAAGATAAAATATTCCCAAGCAAAGAAAAATTCATTGATCTCTTTGTTTACTATATGAAAAGAAATAAAGAAAAATTTAGTCCTGAAGGCTTTCTTCAAAAAATAGAATATGGTAAAGATATTTTAAATACAATATACGATACTAAAGTGCCACAATGGTATACTTATATCGATACAGAATATCGAATCAATGCGATGCTTGACAACACTATACCCATCAAAGGTTTTATCGATAAAATTGAGTATTATAGCAACAATGAAATCACTGTAGTGGATTACAAAACAGGCGATATCGAATCGACTTACACCAAGGAGAAATTAAAAAAAGGAAATCTTGAAAAAGAAGAAATTGGTGGTGATTATTGGAGACAAGCTATTTTTTATAAATTACTATTTGACAATACGACTTTGCACAAATACAATGTTAGAAACGCAGTCTATGAATTTGTAGAACCCAATAAAAAAACACATCTTTTACCAGAACCATTTTACTTTGACTTTCCAAAAGAGGAAGTGGATATGGTCAAAAATCAGATACATCAAACTTGGGAAAAAATACAATCGCATGACTTTTATACAGGTTGTGGTAAAGAAAATTGTGAGTGGTGCAACCTAACCAAACAGCTTAAATCATAATTTATTTTGGTATTGCTAATTTATTAATGGAGACTTTTGGGGCGAGACATCAGCTTGTTTGCTTGTTTATATAAGCATGCTGCCTCGTCCTTTAAGACGAGGACACAAAGCAAGGATCATTTATAATACCATTGTGATTTGTAAAATATGTACATATTTTACAAATCTTATCATGAATTTAGAACCATAGTAAATCCCGATTAGAAAGATGTATCACGATTTATCAAGATTACATATTTCTATTGGCATTAATAATATTTCTCATTATTTTTTTTTAGTTTCTACATTTAATCTGCTAAAATTTTTATTTCAAATTAAAAGTAGTATTTTACACATGAATTTTATTCAATCACTCATTAAATTAGAAACCGCATGAAAAAAAATTACTCTCCCCCCCTTCGTTCGCTGTTTTTAGCTTTACTTTTACTATCCAGTATTCCTAAGCTATTTGCTCAAGCACCCTGCGACGCGACGTTTACTGGACTCACAACGCCTTCTTGCTCAAGCAACCCCTCTGTGACCTTAACAGCAACCACTCCGGGTGGTACTTTTAGTGGACCAGGCATCACAGGAAACACCTTCAATCCCACAACTGCTGGAGTTGGAACACACAACATCACCTACTCTGTAGCTGGTGTAGGTGGTACTTATGCTATATCTACAATTCCATTTATCAGTCAACCTGCAGTAGCCAATTTAGTTACTTTAGGCGATGATGCCATGTCTACTGCTTTACCTATAGGTTTTACATTTAACTTTTTCGGCAACGCATACACACAATTTGAAATTTCATCCAATGGTTTTATTACATTCAATCTTGGTGCAAATGCAAGCGGATGTTGTCAAGGGCAAGTAATTCCAAATGCTGCAACACCCAACAATCTTATAGCTGCTGTTTGGGATGATTTATATCCTCCTGGAGCAGGAACGCTTGGATACCAAACATTTGGAACGGCTCCAAACCGCACTTTAGTTGTTAGTTGGTTCAATACACCTTTTTGTTGCGGTTCAGTTCCTGCAGTTACTTCTTCAATTGTACTTTATGAAACTTCAAACATTATCGAAATTCATTCTGCCAATGTTGCTAATGCAACGCCTGCTACTATGGGAATTGAAAACTTAAACGGCACAGCAGCTTATGCTGTTGCTGGTAGAAATAGTGGCACTATTAATGTCACCAACGATGGTGTTCGTTTTACACCTTCAGTAACATGTTTATTGAATTCTTCTACGCAATCTGTTACAGTAAACCAATCTCCTGTAGTCATTGCACAAACTGCTACACCAACTTTATGTGGTGCAGCTACAGGACAACTGAATGCTGTAGGAACTGCTAGTACTTACACATGGATGCCTGGAAGTTTAGCTGGTGGACCTCAAACTGTAACTCCTGCAAGTACGACTATTTATACTGTTACTGGTACATCTGCAAATGGATGTACAAAAACATCTACAGTAACAATTAATGTTAATCCTCAACCATCTGTTACTATTGCCCAAACGCCTCCTAATCCAATTTGTGGTGTAAATCCTACACTAACTGCAAATGCTACAGGTGGTGGTGCTGGTACTCCTGCTCCAGGCTTAAGATATTATGTAAGAACATCAGACCCATGGGGTACAGGCAACAATACAACTGCAATGAATGCTGTTTTTGGACCTGGAAACTGGTCGGCTGTTCCATTTAGTACTCCTGCAGCAACAATTTTTACACCAACAACTCAGTTTGTTTTTCTTGAAGGTTCAGATGCCAATGCAATTGATATGAACAATTTTGTTACTGCCAACATTACTGCAATTCAAGCATGGGTTAATAGTGGTGGACGTTTATTTATGAATGCAGGACCGAATGGAGGAGGAAATATGACATGGGGTTTTGGTGGTGTTACACTCAATTACAATTCACCACAAGGTACTGTAACACCTACTATCCCTGCTCATCCAATTCATGTAGGTCCTTTTACTCCATTAGCAGCATCATACAGTGGCAATAGTTATTCTCATGCCCACATCACTGGTGGCGCAACCACTGCTTTAATATCTGGAGGTGGGGTAAACGTTTTAACCAGTTTATTGTGGGGTAATGGTTTAGTATTATTTGGCGGTATCACATCACCTAACTTCCATACTCCTGTGGCAGAAGCTCAAAATCTTTGGCAAAATATAATCAGTTATACTGCAACAACTGCTGTGGCACCTACATATACTTACAACTGGATGCCAGGGAGTTTAGCAACACAATCTATAACACCAGTTTCAAATGGCACTTATACAGTAACTGTTACAGCTGCTGGATGTCCTTCAACTGCAACAACGACAATTGTTATCAATCCTGCAATCACGGTAAATGCAACTGCATCTATTAATCCAACTTGCGCTGGTGCGCCCACCGTATTAACCGCAACTGGTGCAAATACATACAATTGGATGCCAGGAAATTTGACTGGTTCTAGTGTGACTGTTAACCCATTAACTACAACTACATATACCGTAACAGGTAGTGAAGTTACTGGCTGTACTGCAACTACGGTCATCACGATTAATGTAACCGCATTACCTCCTATTGTTGTAGGTACTGCCACGCCAAATCCAGTTTGTATTGGCTACCCTACTACTTTAACAGCTTCTGGAAGTGCAATAAGCTATACATGGGCTGGCGCAGTTCCTGTCACAGATGGTGTACCTTTTATTCCACCGGCATCGGGTATTTATACGGTAACTGGTACTGCTGCAAATGGCTGTACAGCTACTGATGCAGTACAAGTAAATGTTCAAGCACAACCTAATATTGGGATCAATGTTTCACCAAATGATACTGTTTGTTTCAATACAAATATTACCCTTGGCGGAACAGGTGGAAGTACGTATAGCTGGTCATCGCCAGTTGTAAATAACACTGCTTTCCAAGCAACTGCAACAGCTACTTATACTGTTACTGGAACAGATTTATTGGGTTGCACAAATACAGCAACTATTGAAATAACAGTCAACCCTCTTCCTAATGTATTCGTAGCTTCAGTCATGCCAAATGATTCAGTTTGTGATGGTACACCTGTAACATTAACCGCTGGCGGAAATGCAATAACATACAATTGGACAAATCCAATTCAAAATGGAGTGGCTTTCACACCTCCTGCAGGTACAAATACTTACGGTCTTCAAGGTATAGATGCGAAAGGATGTATCAACTATGCGAACCAACAAATTGTTGTAAATATCGCACCTACTGTTGTGGTTGCATCTGTGTTACCAAATGATACCATATGTGCTAATTCACTTGTTACGCTTACAGGGGGTGGCGCTAATTCTTATACTTGGACAGGTTCGGTAGTTGACAATACACCATTTACAATCATGAGCTCTGGCAATTATACTGTTACTGGCACTGATATAAATGGTTGTACCAATACTGCATCGATAACAATGTATACATATCCTACTCCTGCTATAACAATCACATCAAGTCCATCTACGGGTGTAGTTTGTGGTACGAATCCAGTAATATTGACTGCTAATGGTGGTGTTTCCTATTCTTGGTCTGGCGGTGTTACTAATGGTGCATTTTTCTATCCTCCATCTTCTGGTGTTTATACTGTTATTGCTACAGATGGTAACAGTTGTACAGTTACGTCTACAACGAATGTTACTGTTTCAAACGTAACAGGAAATTTAGCATTAACGATAGGTGCAAATATTAACTCAATATCAGGATCCTCTACAACAAGCTTTAATCAGCCTGCCGGTAGTCAAGTGAGTTACTATAATGCATTATGTAATTTAATTAGTAAAATAGAATTAGGACCTGGTGTGAACCTAGGAAATATTACGACACAAGTAATAGTTAGCTCATCTATATTAACATACAATGGTCAACCTTATGTAAGAAGACGTTATGTGATTACACCAGCAACGAATGGTCCAGCTGTAAATGTTACATTACCTTTGCTCCAAGCAGATTTCAATTCTTATAACCTTACAAGCCCTTCATGGCCTCAACTTCCTACTGGACCTGCAGATTTAGCTGGTATTGCCAATATTCGCATTACGAAAGTAGATGGAGGTACATTGGGAGTAGGTACTCCAACAGTAATTACGCCTGCGACAACTTGGAATGGAACCTTCTGGGAATTGAGTTTCCCTGTAACTAATTTTAGTGAATTTTATGTACACAGTGCAAATCCAGGGAATGTACCATTACCAGTTTCGATCACAAACTTTAGTGGTGAAAAACAATCGAAACATAATGTTTTACATTGGACTACTTCGCAAGAAATGAATAATGATTATTTTACATTGCAACACAGTACCGATGGTATGGAATTTAGAGATTTAGGTAAAATAGCAAGTCAAGGATCAAATGGCTCAAGCGCTACACCATTGACTTATAGTTTCATTGATCAAAATCCAGTAGCTGGTCATAACTATTATCGTTTAATGCAAACGGATTTGGATCAAAACCAAACTCAGCACGCTCAAGTAGTAGACTTAATTTGGGGTGACAATGGAAGTTTAGTTAGCATTTTCCCTAATCCAACAAATAGCGTAATCAATGTAGATTTATTCGTGGAAAAAAATCAAAACACTCGCATTCATGTTTTGGATATGAGTGGCCGTATAGTAGTACAAGTTAAAGGGCAAGCAACAAAAGGAAATAATCATTTCCAATTGGACTTATCAGAATTAGCTGAAGGCGTATACACTGTACAAGTATTTGAAAACAATACATTGACACATGTAAGTAAAATAAACAAGATGAATTAATCAAATTCATTCACTTATTAAAAAAGGGGTTGTTCAATTGAACAACCCCTTTTTTTTATATTAAGTTGAATAAAAATTAACTTAATAATTGCCCAACAATTTGTGCATAATCAAACTGCAAATCTTCGTGGATTGAAGACATATACTTATTAATTTTTTTTAACTGATTTGAATACATCGTTTGAACGATACTACTCTCAAAAATATTAAAAGGCAATTGTTTCAGTTGTTGACAAAAAAAGATATGGAGTTCTATAGCTGTTGTAGCATTACCTGAGAATTTAGTTTGTTTGACCAATAATCGAGCAATTTTACGAAGAGTTTTTTTTGCCCAAAAAATTGACCCAGTATTGACTTCATCAAACATCGATTCAATCTCCAATTTCATTTTTGCTATAAATGCTTGTTCATCATGACTTTCAAATAATACATAACTCAACAACTCCTTATTCTCTTTTTTGAATTTAAGTAGTTTTGTACACAAATTCATCAAATCTGGATGTGACAGATGTTGCATTTCTTTCCTTAATTGCGCTATAGAAGCTGTTTGCATAGAACGACAAAATTAAGATATATTTTAAAAGTTGTTGCATGAATGCATTTTTAGTATTTCCCAAACGATAATCAATTCAATAGTTTCTAATACCGTATTTTAATAAAACTACATAATCCAATATAAAACCTACAACTTGTATATCATCCATTTCCTAATTATTGTCATCTTGTAAAGTTCGCACTTATTCTCTTAACTAATTTGTCCACTCAAAGGTAGGAACTGCATCATCGACATCATCTTTATTTGGCTACTTCAATGCAGAACTTTTATCTGTTGATGGCAATAGCATAATTGTACAATGAAGCTAAGGACAATTTATAAAATAGAATCTTTATTGAACATTGTAGGCATCCTATATTGAATGACGATTGAAGAAAAAATAGTTAATCCCCCAATGATAAAAATGGCATAATTAATCCCAAACATATCTGCTGTAACCCCAGATAAAATAGCACCTACGGCATATCCCAAATCTCGCCAAAGTCTAAAAGTACCAATGCTCTCTGCACGCTGCATGGGATGAGTAACTTGTGCTATAGTGGTCAAAAAGGTTGGGTAAACAAGAGCGGTTCCTATACCTAGCAATGTAGAAATACTAGCTAAAAACCAAAAATTAGTTAAAAAAGGGATACTCAGAATAGCAATGCCTTGTAATAACATACCCCAGAATAGCATCTTTTTCTTTGAATAAACATCAGACATTTTACCTGTTACGAGTTGGCTTATCCCCCATACCAATGGATATATGGCTGTAAGTATACCTATGTGTTCGGCATCAAATTGCATGGACAATAATAGAACTGGAAATAAGCCCCATATCATACCATCGTTGAGATTATTTACCAGGCCCGCTTGTGTAACCGAACTTAAGGTTTTGTTTTTAAATGTTGTTTCTAAAAATATATTCTTCATAGGTTTAGAACGATGTATAATGGATTCTTTGTGTACAAATAAGTTTGTGTCCTTCACCCAAACTAAAGTTAATACAAAACCTAAAATTGATATAGCAATGCCGATATAAAATGGATAGGGCGTAATACCATATCGATGTGCTACATATCCTGTTGCACAGGCAATTAAACCTACAGCTATATAACCAGCAAATTCATTCAGCCCCATAGCCAAACCACGGTCTTTGTCGCCTACCAAATCTATTTTCATGATGACTGTACTACTCCAAGTCAATCCTTGACTTATTCCCAATAAGACATTGGCAAATATGACTGCATTCCAATGTGTTACATGTATGAGTATAAATGGTATTGGAAGTGCAATAAGCCACCCCAAAAGCAACACTTTTTTTCGCCCAAATCTGTTAGATAATTTACCAGCTATAAAATTAGCCATAGCCTTTGAAATACCAAATGCTGTAATAAATGACAACATAGCTGTATTCGAAGCGACATCGAATATCTCATGTGCAAACTGCGGAAATATACTACGTTCCATACCTATCATGCCGCCTACAAAAGCATTCACAATAAGCAATAATGTAAATTGTTTCCAGTTTTTTTTAAGTCCTAAACTTACCTTTTCTAGTTTCATTTGTAGTGTTCGTAATAGCATACAAAGGTCTAAAGACTTGTACACGTTCTACTTTACAAATGATAAATAATTAACGTATTTCGGAACGAATTCTACTCAACGAAACCTGTGTTATTCCCAAGTAAGACGCCACATATTTGAGCGGTATCGTTTGTACGTAGTCTGTTGTATTGAGCAATTCTAGGTATCTTTCTTTGGCTGTGTTGAACTGTAAACTTTCTATTCGCTTGATGGTATTGACATATTCCTTTTCGAAAATGAGTCTAAATAAGCGTTCGATATCGTGATGGTTGTTATACAATTTAAACAGCGGTTCAGCATCTATTGCAAATAATGTAGTTTGGTCTATAGCTTGTATACCTTTCGATGTCGGTTTGCCTGTAAATAAACTTTCTGCTCGTACAATTATATCATTTTCGAAGGCAAAATGCTCAGTTATATCTATTTCATCCTTGTAATAAAATATACGAGCACAGCCATTCTTTACAATATATACTGTTCGACAACTACTGCCTATTTGTTGTATAGTTGCATTTTTGGCGTATGTTTTTTCTTGTATATATTCAGATAAGGCTTTGCATGCTTCATCATTCATCTTATATACACGATCAAAAAAACTGAATAATTCCATTGGTTAAAGTTAATAGTAAAACTTAATAAGTACATAAAGTTTATCTTTAAAAACGATGTACTCTTTCCAATCTTTCAGAATCCGCTAAGTTACTTTAAGTGTAGTATAACGAAATAGGTGTTTTGAATCATGTTTTCACAACCGAATAGTCCCGTACAATAATGTGCAATACTAGATTCTAAATATAGTGGAGACATTTCGACGACTCAAAATGTAGTTGTTGGTAGCAGTAGAAGAACTCTTATTTGGGTTGATAATCTTTATTAAAATTCTTATAACCTATAAGTCTAGCAGTCGGTGCTAATAAAAATTTTAATGCTTTTAAAACTGGCTTCGGTGGCGCATCAACAGTTGGGTAAGAGTCGAATTTATCTCCAAATACTGCTAGCTGAAAAAGAACTTTAGGTGGTTTGGAATTGGCTTCGCTTTCATCCCAAAATGGATAAATTTGAGAAAGACAATATGCAAAGTCTAATGGCATTTCACTTGTCACCACAACCGTAGAATCTGTTTCGTTAAAAGGTTTGTGTGGCGTATTCTTTGGAATGACAATTGTCTGTCCCGGTGTGATTTTTTTGACCTCTGTGCCATATTGCATTGAAAGTGTTCCGCTTTTTACAGTGAACCTTTCATCAAATTTTTCGTGTAAGTGCGGCACAGGCCCGCCTGACTTGGGTTGCAACTCAATGTCTGTAATAAGATTTCCATTTTGCAACTTCACTACTGTTTGCGTAAGCCCTTCTAATTTGGAATGAAAAGATGTCCCAACTTTAAAATAGTCACTGTAATCAGGTGTTTTTGCTGGAAGAACCCAATGATGTATAATGAGTCCAACGATTAAATAGGTAGCGATAATTGTTAATGTCCACATTGTTATTTTTTTCATTTATTGATTGGTTTTGATTTCAGTATTGTGCGTTAAACTTATAAACGAATTTATTCTTATTGATCTTCACTTTCGTTTTCAAATTAGAATTGATACTTCTATGTCATTAGTATTACTCTTCATAAGCTTCATCAAATATAAAAAGTGTTTTTTAAAAATCATAGTCATGGAATTCTCAATGACAAAAAAAAGGCCACTAGAAGGCACAAGTTGCGAACCTGAAACAGCCGTGGGCATTTGGAAACAGAAAGGCTCCTTTCAAAATTAGAACGGTTGTTGTACGAGTAGCTACTATAGTTGGAATTAGAGTCCTGAAGAACTCTTTTTATCTGTAGTACGAGATGACGCAAAGCCGAACATTCCGAACAGCATGAATTCTTCAACATTAGGTTCTAATACATAATTCTTTTCAATTCGTATTGTTTTAGAAAAAATAATTTTCAATTCTTGAAGAAATATTTTATATATTTTTGCAAGATGCTAAGATTCAATACAATAAAAAAAATCGTACTCCAAACTTTGTTAATATGCATTGTATCTTATGCAAATGGACAAGTTGTAATCAATGAAGGAAGTAATAAAAACTATTCAAGCATTGTGGATGAAGAAGGCGAATACGAAGATTGGATTGAGCTATACAATCCTACTGCATTACCAATAGATCTATACAACTACAAATTGACTGACACTACAAGCCAACCAACACAATGGACTTTTCCTCATTTTAATTTACCCGCTGGCGCTTTTGAAATAATATATTGTAGCGGAAAAAATTACATGGCAACTCCTCCTTTTACTCCTGTAGCAAATGTTAGTACTTTTTCTCCTGCAAATGGGTGGAATACACATGCTTTCACAACCCCTTTTTATTGGGATGGCATTAGCAATGTGCTGATTAATGTATGTAGTTATAGTTCAACTGGCTATACCGTTAATTCAGTTTTCAATCAAACGTCCACACCTTTTGCATCTTCATTATACACCTATCAAGATGGCAATTCAGCTGCTTGTAGTTTTATATATGGCACAAAAGTAAACCAACGACCAAATGTTAAAATCAATGGCGCAACAATAGGTAGTGGCACCTTTCAAAATGGGAACACAGATTATCCTGCCCCCTATGGCAATTGGTATTGGGGCGCAAGAAATCAATTTCTTATTTTAGCCTCCGAATTAAATTCTGCAGGATTAACGGCTGGCAATTTTAACTCACTCGCCTTCGACGTTGTAACAGCAGACCCCGCAATTTATGATTATATTGACATCAGTATGAATTCAACTTCACAAGTTGAACTGACCAACAAATTCATTCCTGTTTCAGGGTATAACTTTCATACCAATTTTAAATTATCAAACAATGGTGAAACAGTCTCGCTATATAATGCATCCAATGTATTACAAAGCAACCTATTTGTATATTGCAACGGTATAGATGATAGTAAAGGACGGCTTCCAAATGCATCGGGAAACATCACATCCTTTTCACCTCCTACGCCTGGGGCTAACAACAATGGCTCCATTGGTTTAAATGGGATTGCAATCGCTCCAACATTTTCCTTGCAAGCAGGTATATATTCGAATCCCATTTCAGTAACTATAACAAATCTAAATGGGGCTGGCTCATTTGTCTACTATACCTTGGATGGCAAAGACCCGACTACTTCTTCATTGTTATACAATGGAAATCCTATTTTTATTTTTCAAAATACACCATTGAAAGCAAAAGCATTTATGAATGGTAAAATTCCAAGTTCAATTACAAATGCTTCCTATTTATTTGGACTGAATCACATTACACCAATTTTATCGGTGATAACAGATAGTGCCAATTTATTTGGTCCAACTGGCAATTTTGACAATCCACTCAATGATTGGTTGAAAGCAGCCTATGTTGATTGTTTTGATTCCACCTCTGCACATCAACTTATCTTTTCCCAACATACTGGTATGATACAAGATGGTGGTGCTGGAGGTAGCAGAACGGCACCTCAACGATCGTTCAAACTAGAACTGAGTCATTCGGTGGTTGGTGACGGTGCGGTTAACTATCCTATTATTCCAGACAGACCCAATAGAAATAAATACAGTAAAATGTATTTACGCAATGGTAGCAATCAATTTTTAGAATTGCCATACAAAGATGCAGCTCAAGTAAAAATGATGGCAGGGGAAACAAATAATTATTATTCAGCATGGAGGCCAATTAGTGTTTACATCAATGGCCAATATTGGGGTTTGTATGAATTACGCGAAAAATTTGATGATGAATATTTCAAATTTCAAGACACTGCATCGGCCAGTACAGTTGACATTTTATCTCAAAGTTATTTTTACCAAAGTGTTTTACGATCAGTGAGCGGAAATCCAGTAGATACCTTTTATAAACTATATGATGAGTTTAATGCACTCAATGAAGCAAGTACTAACTATTGGGATAGTGCCGATCATTATTTTGACATGACCTATTACATCGATTATATTATTGGGCAATCGTGGATGGGAAATACAGATTGGCCACAAAATAATATTAAAATTTATCGTTCCGATAAAACAAACAACAGATATCGTTTTTGTATTATTGATCAAGAACTTGCATTAAAACCAAATGGATGGATTGATTGCACCTATGATCATATTGATTATATGCTCAATCAAAGTACCAGTAATCCATACATCAATATTTGGCTAAAGAGTATGCAGAATAGTCGATTTAAAAATTATTTTATCAATCGTTTTGCCGACTTGATGAATACAAGCTACGACACTTCGAGGTTGAGAGCTATTAATACATTTATGTTTGATCAGACAGTCACTGAAATGCCCAATGAATACACGCGATGGAGTGGCGGAAATATACCTGCTCAAATGAATGATTTTTACAACAACTATTTAAGTCTAGACAGTGAACTTGTATGTCGTACGACCAATGTAAGAGACCATATCGAAACTCGATTTAATTTGCCCAAACAAGTTGACCTTACATTGGATGTATTCCCGGTAGGTGCTGGCAAAATACACATTAGTACTATAACCCCTAATGATTATCCTTGGAAAGGAGTTTATTTTGATGGCGTTCCAATTAAAATGGAAGCTATAGCCAATCCAGGGTATAGCTTTTTGCATTGGGGTGCCAATGCCATTCTTACAGATACATTGAATCCAGTTTTTTTAGACACATTAAATTCAAATCTTACATTTAAAGCTTATTTCAAGGCCTTACCAAACTACATTCCAACGATTGATGATTTCAAATCCAACTTTATACTTTATCCATCACCAGCATATGAATCCATAACCTTGAAAAATCAGCAACAAACAATATTCAACGAAAGCTATTTTGAGATCATCAGTATGGAAGGTGTAAAATTAAAAAGTGGTCAACTCAATAACACAATTCAAGAAACAACTATTTCTATTTCAAATTTCACACCCGGTGTCTATATTTTCAATATAATTGATCTCAAAAGCGGTCTGAAAAATCAAATTCGATTTATAAAGATGTAATACCAATGTGAATTGGGTGGCAAACCAATACATATACTATGCAGCGTAAAGGTAGTTGAGTATTTGTGAGACTTAAAGTTGGATGAAAACAATTTGGAGCCAGGCTATTTAATATTATTGAACTACTTCTCGCTAATTTGTGCGCACGGCGCACTGAAGTATCGAGGCTATACTTCAGGGACATTTACTATATTGAGCAGAGGGAATACAGGGTTTTTCGCTTATAAGGTTCTAAGAACCTTATTTATCTAAGCTTCGGAATGCTACTGAAGCGAACATTCCGAAGAGCTAGAAATTAACGTATAAACATCAATACCTAACCTAACTTAACCTCATCTAGCCTATTCAAATTGGAATACAAAACTTAAATTCATTTCAAGACAAAGCATTTTGTTTGGTGAGACACCAACCAATTTAGCTTCAGTTTCGCTGCATTAACTCAGCTCAATATAGTAAATGTCCCTGAAGTCTAGCCCCGATGCAGGCAAGCGCCGTGCGCTGCTAGCAGCGGGAAGTAGCTAAATAATGTAAATCTGCTTGGCTCCAATTTAATGAGGTAGCTTTCTTTGTATTGACATAACATGTCAATGCTCGCTAAAAAAACCTTGAAGGTATACAAGCTGAGTGCTGATAAACCTTCAAGGTTTTGATATTCTCTGAAGGAGACTTTTTAAAACTTTATAACCTAATCATCAATATGTCCACCTTGAAAGCCATTGGTTTCTTCGTGGTATTTGAAGGCTTCGGAACTGCGGTTCATTTCCCAAAAGAATTTGCCACGCGGTTTGGGGTTGTTGCCTATTTCGTTCATGGTTTCAGCATCGTATAAGCGACCGTTGACCATGGTATAGCGAATAGTTTCGGTATTGCGGATATTGTCTAATGGATTGGCATCCAACACGATCAAGTCGGCCAATTTGCCTTCTTCTAATGACCCAATCGATTTGTCTAAACCTAAGCTGATAGCCGGATTAATGGTGGCTGTTTTTAGGGCTTCGAAATTGGTCATGCCACCTTGTTGCATCATCCACAGTTCCCAATGCGCGCCTATGCCTTGTATTTGTCCGTGTGCGCCCAAGTTGATAAGTGTACCTGCGTCATTTAATTTTTTTAAACTTTTGGATACTAGGATATGTCCATTCTCGTATTCTTCCTCGGGCAACATGGTACGGAAGCGACTGCGGGAATCGATGATACCGCGTGGTGTAAAACGAAGCAAGCGTTCTTTTTCCCACACATTGGTATGCTGATACCAATAGTATTCGCCATTGGGCGCACCATAGCAAACGATGAGTGTTGGCGTAATGGCCGTTTTGGATTGTTTGCAAAGATTGATGACATCGTTGTACAAAGTTGCTACAGGCAAGTTGTGTTCGATGGTGGTATGTCCGTCAAATATCATTCCGAGGTTGTGGTAAAAGAATGAACCGCCTTCGGGTACGACTTCTATTTTTTGTTCGCGTGCGGCTTGTAAGATTTGTTGGTTTTGTTCGCGGCGAGGTTGGTTGTAACTTTTGACACTCCACGCACCATAGGCACTTGTACGACGAAGTGAGGAACGTGCATCGTCTAAGGAATTGATGACGGCTTTGAAATCGCCATCGGCACCATACAATATTGTACCGGTAGAGAATACACGTGGTCCGACCATCAAACCTGCTTTGACCAATTCGCTTTGTGCAAATACCATTTCGCTATTGGCCGAAGGGTCGTGCATGGTAGTGACACCGTAAGCAAGATTGGCGTAGTATGGCCAATGTTTTTGGGGTGTAATGCCGTACCTAAAATGATTGGCATGTGCATGTGCATCGATGAATCCTGGCATGATGGTTTTGCCTTTGCAATCGATCTGTTGAGCTGTAGCAGGAAAGGCTACTTCTCCCGATTTTCCAATAGCACTTATTTTATTTCCATCAATGAAGATTGTTCCATCTTCTATCACTTCATTGCCATTCATGGTGATGATTCGGGCATTTGTAAGTGCCAAAAATCCTTCTGGCTTGTCGGTTTGCAAACTGAGATTCATAGCTATGCCACGCTCAGGTTCTTTGAATAATGAATCTGCTTTGCCAGCTACAAACTCAAAACGCTCGTCGAGCTTGATAGAATAATATTGATCGCCCATGGTATAATGCAATACTTTGCTATCGGCACTCCAATGCAAATTGATGCCTGCATCTTTGGATACTTTTTTGACCGGTACAGATGAAGTACCTGCTGTCATATCGATGGTTTTGCCAATGGCAGGAAACGCACCGATATAGACTTGATGCAAATCGACAAAGCCAACCCATCGACCATCGGGCGAAACAGTATAGCGCGAACCGTAGGTGCTTTTGAAGAGTGTGCGTTCGTCGGTACCGTCGAGTTTGTAAGAAGAAAAATTGTTGCCCGTCTGTACATAAATACGATCGCCGGTATGATTGAAGGTCGGTACCGAACCATTGTCGCTGACTTTGGTCGCTTCTCCACCATTGGACGACATGGTATAGATACCAGGATTTACAGTATAGCTGTGTCCCATGACTTCGTTGCCGTCTTCTTTTTCAAATACAATGGTTTTGCCATCGGGCGAAAAACTTGGGTTGCGGTAAATGCCTTTATGTGTGGTGAGTTTGACAGGTGATGTTTCGGCTTTCATATCAAGTTTGTAGATAGCACCTGCAGCGGTATCGTTCCATGAGATATACACCAATGTATTTCCATCGGGTGAAAAGCTAGGCTCAAATTCAAAATCGGTTCCCTTGGTCAATCGTTCTGGCTTGCCATTGGGCAAACGTTTTTGCCACAAATAACCTACTGCATTGAACACGACATACTGACCATCGAGCGAGGTAGTTGCCTGCCGAATCACATTGGCCGTAAATGCATCGGTATTGATATTTTGCTGAAAGCGGACCGCATCGGCTATTCTATTTTTCACCTCACAACGAAATGGTATAACAGTAGACTGATTGGTTTTATTGATATCGATTTGATGCAGTTTGCCCATGCTCCAAATCACTATTTTTTGATCGCCAGGCATCCACGCAAAACCAGTATATACACCAAAGGTTGTCCATGCTTCTTGTTGGTCTTTGCTGAGTCCATCGTAGATGGGCCATTCCTCTCCATTGTCTACATTGCGGAGATACAAGACTGTTTTGGTACGAACACGTTTTAGGAATGCAAGTGTTTTGCCATCGTGCGAAATCTGTGGACGAAAGGCACCACCTGGACCGCCAGTGACTTGTTCTGAAATACCCTTCTCTCTATCGTAGCGTTTGATGACAAAGATTTGATTGTTGGGGTCTTTGTTGTACTGAAAAAATCCGCCCGGATACATATCCTCACTGTAATACACATAACGACCATCGGCACTGCAACTTGGTTCGTTGAGGTCTTGCTGATCGTTTTTGCGTGGCGTTAATTGCAAGCCATCGCCACCAGACATGTGGTATATCCAAAGCTCGCCTGCACCCAAGGACCGACCTGATGTAAAATGTTTTCGTGCTATGATATATTCACCATCAGGACACCAAACGCCGTTGTTTAAGAGTCTAAAATTTTCTTTTGTGATTTGTTTGGCGTTTGTACCATCGACATTCATACGCCAAATATTGTCGCCACCTCCTGCATCGGATGTAAACAATAGTTGTTCGCCATCGGGGCTAAAGCGTGGTTGTACTTCCATAGCCAATCCACTGCGAATGCAAGTAGCTTGTCCACCTTCGATAGGCATGGTATAAATATCGCCAAGCAAATCAAAAGCCAACAATTTACCATCGGGCGATACATCGACATTCATCCATGTACCCTCATCGACCGAAAACGAAAACGATTTGTAAGGACCTTCAGGATTGTTGACATCCCACTTTTTTTTGTCTTTGTCCTGTGCAAAAAGCTGCGAAGTCAAAAATAAACTAAAGCATAAAATATATTTCATTGAGAAAAATTGAGAGGATGAAGATAATGCAAAAAAATGGTTTGGGGTGAAGCGAGGTTTTGAAATTGAAATCTATTCTAAGCCAAATAATAAAATAGATACCATTTAAACCACTCCACAAAAAAAAGTGGCTGTCTTTTTAGACAGCCACTAATCATTTAAAAATAAAGCGAAAACTATTTAGATGCTTTTCTCTCAACTTGTTTATTTAAAACTGGTGTTTTTGTAGTTTCTACTTTAGAGGCTTTAGCGGGCATTTGACCTGAACCACCAGCTTTTTCATTTGGCAAAGAAACTACAGTAGGTTTAGACTCAGAAATTGGAGCTGAACCTCTTTCCTTGATAGTAGAACCTTGTTGAGTGGCTGGAGTGGCAACTGGCTTTTGCGCCTCTTTTGCTTGATTGGCTAAGAACTCAGTTGTTTGTGCATGCACAATTTGCTGACGTTGTTCTTCAATTTTCATATCTTGAATAGCCTTATCTCTAATTTGAATATTCTCAGCAGATATGCCTTCCTTACTGTATGCGTACTTATCGTTCGTTTGCTTGTTTTGAGCATAAGCAATTGAAGTACTCACTAATGCAATTGCTATTATTATTATTTTTTTCATTTTATTTATTTTTTTTAAAGAGATTAATTGTTTAATACAAAAATAGATTGATATCCATATTCGTTGTTGTTCCAGTTTGCTGCATTTGTTGAATTACCAGCCACACCAAAATAATAAGTACCAGGAGCTAGGCCAGTAACAGTTCCCGTTACAGTATATGTTTGACGTGTATTTTGTGCACAACGCAAACCAAATGTACCTGCACCCATTAAATTAACAGGGCTTGGATCATTGGTATTGTTGTATGCTGGATAGATATTCAAATCTTGAGCACCTCCTACAGAAGTGCTTCCTAATGTAACACTTCCAGTGTAGTGCACCACTTGAGTAGAAGAAGTAATAACTACTTGTAATCTAGTACCTGAAATAAAAGTACTAACTCCATTAACAATTGCTGATGCAAATACTGAATTAGAACTCATTTGCTCTATTGTACCTTTTGCTTTTGTATTCCAAGTGGCATTACCAGAAGCATCAGAAGTAAGTATTGCACCTGCTGCTTGTGTTCCGTCAGTAATTTTTACATTTCCTATCACATCTAATCTAGCTGCAGGAGTTGTAGTCCCAATCCCTACATTACCAGCTGCATTGATTTGCATTTTTTCACTATAGCCATTGGTAAAAAAACGTATACCACCAGCTTCTCTATTTGCTAATTCAATATCTGGATTTACACCATCAGCTAAAGAAAGTTGAGCACCATCGAATTCAGTATTTCCTGCATCTGCTGTTTGCAAAATAATAGCTGAACCAACAGCTGGATTAGGATTGTAAAAAGCACCTTGGTACCAACTGTTAGCCAATGAACTCATATTGGTATGCATTTGACCATCAGTTCTTAAAGTACCAACGTTATGAAATTTATTTGTAGGTGAAGTTGTCCCATTACCTAAATCACCAGTAGTAAGATTTAAATTAAGACCGTTTCCAATACTATTGTTTGACATTGATAATGTATTGAAAGCAGGATTGTGGTAAACCAACGCTATACTATCACTAGAGGTAGAACCTAATCTATTAAACACTAAACCTTTATTTGTGTATGTAGAGTCTTGTAGAAATAAAAATGTAAAGCCATCATTATTACCCTTAATTTGAGACCAATTACCAATGAAGGAAGCAGGGTTAGGATTATTGAAACTCAGATAATAAGATGGATCATAAGGGCTATTGTAAAATAATCCTGCTGAATCGACCAATAAACTATTTCCTAAAGTTGTGCCATTTGGTGTATACTTAGGTATATAATTTGTAGTTCCACCAACACTAGAAATGCTTGGTGTAGTCCATGTAGCTAGTCCTGCAGCATCTGAAGTTAATACCTTACCTACACCTGGCGCACCACCTGCTATTTTTATTTGATTAGCAAAATCCACATTACCAGCTGCAGTCACTGTCATTTGAGTGGTATTGTTGGTTCCCAAGGTCAAAGACGCATTTTCTCTATTATTGATTGATGCGCTATTGCCCGTCATTGCAATTGTCATACCATCCGTTGCAGTTTGTCCAGTTGTAGTATTTGTCAAACGCAAGTCCATAGTTGTTCCATCTGTATTGTTTAAATGAACACGCGATACCGGCGCAGCGTTGCCACCAATACCAACATTCTCTGAAGTAAAGTCTGCATGGAATTTCAATTTGCTTGTGCCACCTTTGAAAATACTAATACCTGCATTACCGGCAGTACTGATCAAGAAACGGCCTAAACCATCATTTGCAGCTACGCCATTGTTTCCAAATGCTAACAAGTTTCCATAAGGATATAATCCTGTCAAGCCAGCATAGCTGCCTGCGAAAGCTGAACCATATTTGGTAAATGTAGAATAGTTTGTTGCACCATCGCTATACAATGTAAAACGACCTGCACCCGTTGTGCTTAAGTTTTGCATGCGGATATGTTCTTGCACGCCGGCTACATTTTGATTGATATGAAATTTAGCTGAAGGTGTGGTAGTACCAATACCAACATTGGTTCCATTGTCAAACAATTGTGAGTTGTAAATTGTATTTGCAGCAGTAAATTTTGTCAAGTAATTGATTGTACCTGTACCAGCAGCAGATGTACTTACTGTTCCAGCACGATCACTACCTGCTGTTGTTTTAGCCATGCCAGCTTTGTCGGCATAAATTGCATACGGTACGCTCAACAATTGAGTTGTACCTGCATCGACGAAGTCGTTACCACCTATAGGATCAATAGCTACTTTAATGTATTTATTTCCAGTTTCCCATTTTACAGTTTTCATTTCACCTTTAACAGGTGTGCCGTTTCCGATTTGTAAATTGTATAATCCAAATTCGTTGGTTGTAACTGATTGGATTTCTTCGTATTCGCCTTCAGTTGCATCTGAGGTTGGCAATACGGTTAATTTTAAGGTCATGCGTTGCTGTGCCATTGGGTTACCTTTGGTATCGCGGGCAATGCCTTGATAATTAAATTTTTGTGGCACTTGCGCAAACAAGGCTCCACTGATGGCCATCGCCATCATAAAGGCTGATAGTTTTTTTAAGGTTTGTTTCATTGTTTTGAGATTTGAGATGTAAGATGTGAGATGTGAGATCTGAGATGTGAGATTTAAATAGACCTCAGAATCTCCAATCAATTTTTTAGTTTAATTTTTGAATTTTGTAGGAATAATTTTCAGCTTCGCCACTTTGGCCTAGTTTGCGAAGCATAAGGTAATAATTACCGCCAGCAAAGCTTTGTAGGTCTAAAGAGAATTTGTTGAGTCCAATAACAGTTTGCCCTGATTGACTCAAGACAATTTTGCCAACACCATCGAACAATTGGTAACTGTAATCGCCAATTTGCGTTTCGTAGGTTTCTACGAAAAGTAGGTTTTGTGTTGGATTAGGATAAACCTTGATTTGATCGGCAAGATTGCTCAAGGTATTTCCATTTGGCGTAGTTTGAGGCTTATCGTTTTGGTTACTTGGTTGTAACAAGCCTTGGGTTACAATCAAATTGGCATTGCGTTCCGTACTTACGATGGTCATTTCCCCAATCGAATACTCGAATGACATCCCATTGATTTTAGCCGAATTGCCAGCCACATTCAAGGTTTGTTGGGAAAATACATCAGTAGCAGATAACGTAAAACCAACTAAAAGTGCGGTTTTGAGAATAGGTTTTTGCATAATGTTAAAGTTTTAACAAACCTAAAAATTAGAAATTATTATTTTCTAACAATTGAGTAAATGGTAATGTTTTAAATGTATTTGGTCAATTTTTGGGTATAAGTGGTATATGTAGTAACAAAAAAACCACCTCAATCGAGGTGGTTTAAATAAAATAAAAGAACAAATATTATCTGATTAAAGTAACGTCGCCTTTTAAAAATTGCGTTTTACCATTTGCATATGCTACACGAATTATGTAATGATATACACCTGAATCTTGTTTAACACCTTTGTAATTACCATCCCATCCTTTTGTAACATCAGTAGTGTAGAACATTTCTTGCCCCCAACGATTAAATACTCTAAACTCAGGTATATTCACCATATTACGAATTGTTCCTACCTTGAATACATCATTGTTACCATCACCATTTGGTGAAAATGCATTTGGAACGAAAACTTGTTGTGGAACAACTTTAACGCGGAAAGAATCAATTTGTGGACATCCTTGAAGTAGACTAACTCCTGTAACAGTGTATGTAATATCTTCAAGCGGTGTTGCTTGAGGATTTCCACTTTGGCTGTAAGTTAAATAATCTGTTGGATTCCAATAATAGAATGGAGCTCCAGTTGCATTCAATTGAATATTGTCGCCTAAGAATATAGTTGTATCACCATTATGAAGAAAGAGATTAAATGGAGGATGGGTGTCAACGGTTACATCCAAAGTATCTGCACAGCCATTAGGATCTAATAAAATTGCGTAATAAGTAGTTATCCCGAGACCAGTTGCAATTGGATCTGGGCAAGTATAACAGCTTAATGTTCCATTCCCAACTTGATACCATTGGTATAAATTGTTACCACCTGTTACAAACAATTGAGTTGGAGCTCCATTACAAACCAAGGTATCAGGACTGATAGTACCTACTGCAAAAGGCCAAACTTGTACAAAGAAAGTGTCGGATGCAGCACAGCCTGCATTGGGAGAAGTTGCAGTAAAAATAATATTGTCTGGCGTAGTTCCATTAAACGTAGGTGTGTATCCAGCTGTATTAATCAAGCCTGGTGCAGGAGTACCTGTAGCAAGAGAATTCCATGTCAAGTTATAAGGAAATGCAGGATTCACAATAGCATTGATATCGACTGTCCGACCTTCGCACAATTCTAAATCTGGCATTGGGTCTATAACTGGTACAGGATCTGTTTTTAACATAAAGCCTTTAACTACAGGTGCACACGTTCGGTATGTACCAGTAATTGTGTAATATTGTTGACCAAATGTGAGTGGTGTGATGACAGTATTGAGTTGAGTTGGATCTAAAACAAAAGTTGAAGGTGTCCACTGCATCGTGATTCCAGAATCTACCTGCCCTCCAACGTTTACGCTATTGCCTAAACAAATTGCTGTATCAATATTGTTAAAAGAGAATGATAATGAATCACGAACTTCGATAATGATACTATCAGAAATTTGTTGCGCACAACCACTCAAAACATATATTTTGATAAACTCAGTCCCCTCACTCAAACCATCTTGAATTGCATATAAATCAAATGATTGTATCGTATCTGTAAAATTTGCAGCGAACGTAATTTGGCTAGGTAATGTTAAATAATCTATTCCATTTTGAGCAGTACCAGTAATTAAGAAATTAACTGTATCAGCAGTTGGTGTATTTAAAATGATTTTACGTTTGATAGATAACTTAGCACTATCACATCCTTCAATAATGTATGGGTTGTCAGAACTTAAACCAGTTTCAATTTGATAAGAGATGATATTTGAAGAGAAGCTTTTTGCTTTGATGAATACACCAGAATCCAAAATTTGATCGCCTTTATCTGCAATAGCTAATTTGATATGATAAGTAGAACATGGAATAACTTCAGAAACTGCAGTTAATACTGTTGTAAATCCTTGATAGGCAATCGTACCAGGAGCAGTTGCACCATTACATACAAAATAAGCACATGTATTATTACCTGCATTAAAAGCGCCACATCCTGGTGTATTACCAAAACACCATTGAGCTGTACCGCAACATTGTGGAAGGTTTGGACAATAAATTGTGCTGATTGCAACTGGACAAGTTGTAGACCCTGGAACAAGTGCTATATTTTTTGCACTATTTGTAAAAGGTCCTACAATGCCAGGTCCACTTAAAAAGAATCCAAACACATCATTGAATGTAGAACATGTATAACTTTGATACTCTTCTGAACCAAACACGTAATCAAATTTAACGGTATCACCTACTGTAACAAAATCGAACTCCAATATACATTTGTCAAATGTTGAACCTCCGATAAGTGTAGTTAAATCTGGATCAGCTCCATTACCTGTACCTGCAGAAGCAAAACTTGCTACTGTTCCCGCAGACAACAAAGCGCTTCCGCTGGTGAGGACAATTCCACTATCTAAACCTAAATTACTTGCAGTAGTTAAAAATATACCTGATCCTACTGCACCGCAATTTAAAGTAGCATTACTTAGGGTAACACCCGTACCTAATAAAGTTTGAGCTAAATCCGTCGCTACACTATTTTGAGTAACTGTAACCTGTGCATTTGATAACTGTGAAATAATTATAAAACAAAGTAAAAGGACTATTTTTTTCATAGTAAAAATAAGTTTGCTGTCTAAAAGACGCACTAAAGATACGTTTAGTTGGGAAAATTTTCACTAAAAGTGAAAAAAAATAAATCTTTACCTTAACGATACTTGATTATTTTTGCTTCCATTCATTTCTATTTTTATGGTTAGTATCCTCAAAAAAGAGCTCAATTCATTTTTCAGCTCATTGATAGGTTATATTGCAATTATTGTCTTTTTACTCATTTGTGGTCTGTTTATGTGGGTTTTTGACAATAATATTTTGGAATACGGCTACGCCAATTTGGATAAATTCTTCCTTTTTTCGCCTTGGGTTATGATGTTTTTATTACCAGCTATCACAATGCGGAGCTTTTCTGACGAATTTAAATCTGGTACCATTGAGTTGCTTTCTACCCTTCCACTCAAAGAAAAAGACATTATTTTGGGTAAGTTTTTAGCTTCTTTCATATTAGCTATTTTTTCTATATTACCTACATTATTGTATGTTTTTACTATTTATAACCTCTCCAAAGGAAATATAGATTCTGGAGGCATTTTGGGTTCATATGTTGGATTATTGTTTTTAAGTGGTGCTTTTACAGCAGTTGGTTTGTTTTGTTCCTCACTTACTTCAAATCAAGTCATCGCATTTATTATCGCAGTATTTGCAAATTTTATATTGTATACCGGCTTTGAATCGTTTAGCAGACTGGACTTTTTAAGCGGTGGGGCTGACTATATCATTAGTCAAATGGGCATGCAATTTCATTACAATTCTATTAGTAGAGGTTTATTGGACACTCGGGACATCATTTATTTCATGAGTGTCATAGCCCTTTTTATTGTCGCTACACAACTTTCTTTGAATAAACGAAAATGGAACTAGAATAATTGAATTTACGTTTGAACGCATTTTATGAAGCAAAATAATACATTAAAAAACAAAATATTGACTCGATTTGCCTTGGTAATAGGCATTTTAGTGTTGATTAATATCGTCAGTACAAGATTACACAAACGCTTAGATGTAACAGCTGAACAACGATTTTCTTTATCGGAGCCCACAAAAAAAATGCTGAGAAGCCTTAAAGAGGATGTCGTCATTGAAGTCTATTTGAAAGGAAGCTTACCTGCAGGTTTTGAGCGTCTTCGAGAAGGAACTATGGATGTCTTGCAAGAGTTTAAAGAGTACGGAGGCAACAGGATTAAGTTTTCATTTATAAATCCTATTGAAGGCAAAAACGATGCTGAAAAGCAAGCAATTTACCAAACACTTTCAGCCAAAGGGATTAACCCAGTGAATTTAAAAATTCAACGCGATGAAGATGATGGCTATTCCGAAAAAATAATTTTCCCGTCTGCAAATATTGCCTACAATCAAAAAGAAACCTCAATAA
>JBILCF010000097.1:0-10350 GCA_044353325.1 Chitinophagaceae bacterium
ACTCGATTTAACAAAGCAATATTCATATGCAGATTATCTGACTTGGAAATTCACGGACAGAGTTGAATTGATTAGAGGTTGGATAAAAAAAATGTCACCTGCACCATCAAGTTACCATCAAGTCGTTTCGGGTAATTTATCTTTTCATATTCAAAAATATCTTTATAAAAAAGAATGTAAAGTATTTGTAGCTCCATTTGATGTGAGACTGATCAATACAAAAAAAAGTAGTGATGACAACATTGTATACACAGTCGTACAACCTGATATTTGTATTATATGCGATAAAGACAAAATAGACAAAAGGGGCTGTGTAGGCGCACCTGATTTGGTCATAGAAATCGTGAGTAAAGGCAATACAAAATATGAAATGGAAACGAAGTTTGAATTGTACGAAGAAGCCGGTGTTTTGGAATATTGGATAGTCGGACTTGGCGACGAAACCACAACTGTATTTGATTTGAAAGAAAACAAATTTCAGTTTCGAAAAATCTATTCAAACGACGATAAAGTACCAATGGGCATTTTTACCGATTTTAGTCTAGATATGACAGAAGTGTTTGAATAAAAATAATATTTTTCATATTCTTAGATTACAAGCTGTGGCAATTTTTGCGCGTCTAAACGCCTGATGAAAAAGGTGAAATAGGATAAAGCAGATAAATGATGAACTGAAAACTATTTGCTATATCAGTTAAATCTGCCGTTCAGACACCCCTACCTTTCCACTCGCACTTTAATTATAAAATTCTGTACGAAGTACTATTCCCCCTTAAATGCTTGATATCATTGAATTTGAAGACTTCATCAAATTTCATTTCCCAAAAATTAACAAATCATCTAACCTTTTCTTGTAACTTTTCGTTTCGTCAAACGATATATATTCAATGAACACCAAACAGTACAATACATGTGTAGAACTCTACTCGGATCATTTGTACCGTTTTATGCTCAAAAATGTGCGAAATATTGACTTAGCAAAGGATTTGGTACAAATGGCATTTGAAGTACTGTGGCTCAATAAGGAACAAGTAGAAGAAGAAAAAGCCAAAAGTTATTTGTTTACCATCGGATACCGAAAAATGATAGACGAAATACGAAAACAAAAAAGAATACTATACAAAGATGAAATCAATGAAACGATAGGAGGATATTCAGAAACAAAGCAAATTGATTTAAAAAAATCGCTCGAAAATGCACTCCACAAACTTCCCGATATTCAGAAACAACTTATACTTCTCAAAGACTACGAAGGCTACAGCTACGAAGAAATGGCGAGTATAACCGGACTGAACGAAGGGCAAGTAAAAATCAATTTGTACCGTGCACGTACTTTTTTAAAACAAGAATTAATTAGTGTAGACACTCATATTTAATACCATGGCAACGATCACATTACATAATTACGAAACATTCTTAATTGACCATCTACATGGCGAGCTCGCTGCCGAATACCTAGTCGAAATGGAACATTTTCTACATGAACATCCTGCTATTGCAGAGGAGTTTGAGATGCTTCAACAAACTGTTGTAGTGCCTGATACCACTATTGTGTTTGAACCTAAAGAACAATTACGTAAGTCTACACCTTCACTCATCGTTCGATTAAAACCCTACTATAGAGCAGCAGCTATCGTAATTGGTGTATTGTGTTGTATTTATTTTTTGCTTCGTAAAGACTCACCTTCAGAGCCTCTGGCTTCGCAAACTAAAACGTCATTACCTACTCCATCAACGGTTAACAATACCCAAAAAATAGAACCTCAACAAACACCAGAAAAAATCCAACCAAGTCCTACTTTAATTAAGCCTTTGGCTCCATCTCAATCTACGAACAATAGTATCTTAGTTAAAAAAAGTAAGCAACTTATCCCTACAAAAACAAATGCAACAATGCATATTTCTGACCTTGAAAAACAAATCATTGAGCCAGAACAACAACAAGTGATAGTGAAAGAAATCTCAAATAAAAAGGACGAACCTACTCTACTTCCATTACCACAAAACAACATACAAGAAGAAGTTCAAGATGCAGCAACTCTTGCTAACAATTTACCGACTACAAAACAAACCTTTGAACTTAATTCCCGCAAACAGCCAAAACTCTTCAAGGCTATTGCACAACTTACACGACTTTCGCGAAAAGTAAAACATACAAAAGAACAACTCACCGAACATGAATATACTGTCATGATCGGCAACACAAAATTATTTCACTTAAACAACAATTAAAAACATGAAAACGATATTCCAAACACTTGCCGCAGCATTCCTTTTGATTCCGATAGGCGCATTTGCACAACAATCCAATACAGAGAGCTTCGAAATTAAAGTGACAGCAGAATCAGATACAAGTAAATGGTTTAATGGCCGTCTCAAAATTATTTCAACTGAAAAAGAGGGCGAATACAAGCCAAGTAGCATAGAGTTGACGACCAAAAAAGATCATAAACGAAAAAAAATTGAAACCCATTGGGGAGGATTTGACATTGGATTTAATAATTATTTGGACAAAACAAATTATACGGCAGTTAACAGTTCACCTTCTAATGATAATAGCTTTTTAAATCAAATGAATCCTCCCGCTACAAAACGCGACTTTGAATTACGTTCTGGCAAATCTATCCATCTAAATTTCCCTATCGTCAAACAACAAGTGAGTATTTACAAACATTATGTCAATCTTGTTTATGGTATTACGTATGATATCAACAATTGGTCTTACAAAAATTCAATTTCTTGGAATGTTGGAAATCCACAACAACAATTATTTCATAATAATGGTTTCATCTCACGCGATTCTGTTTCGTTTAAAAAGAACAAACTCGTAACAAATTACCTTCAAGTACCGCTATTGCTTAAATTTGAAACCAATCCTCAACACAAGTCTAAAAATGTAACCCTTGCATTGGGTGGTTATGCTGGCTATCTTGTTCGCAGTCATACCAAACAAATCGTATCGGGTTCTAGTGATAAAAAGAAACAATTTGAGGATTTCAATCTAAACCAATTTCAATATGGTGTACAAGCCGAACTCGGGTTCCAATCCTTTGGTGTTTATTTCAAACACAATGCCAGCAAACTAACGGATTATGGCACAGCTCAATATCCCTATGCATTTGGAATTCGACTAGCTGGATTGTAAATATTATTATCTCAACCTTATTTGTTACCCATACGTCTTCATGTTATGAGATATTTTGGACTAGTTTTGATGTTACTAATAGTTCAGACTTCTAGTGCACAAATCCATACAGCATTGGGTGTAGAAGTTGGAACGACATTGAATGGAAAAAAAACTAGTGAACATTGGACACCACCACAAGATCCAAATACATGGAATTCAAGTAACTCCCAAACATTTAACTCTCATGTATTGGGCCTCCGCGGAGAAGCTCAATGGAAATATTTGATTTGGTCTACTTCGCTTCTTGTTCAACAACTAAAATATCAATATAGCGAACATTATCTAAGACGTACTTGGATTTCATCAAACACACCTTATATGCGTTGGACTCAACGCGAAAGCCAAACTAGCTATCAACTTCAAAAATTAAGTATTCCGCTTTCTGTAGGTATTAGATACTCAATCTCTAAACATATAAAAATTGCAGCTTTTGGTGGTATAACTTTCAATCAGTCTCTTTATGGATACAAACACAGAACATACACAGAACGATATCTGAATGAGGGATACGAAAATGGCACATTTTATCATGCTAAATATGCACCCAACAGTCCTCGCCCCTTTACAAACCACCAATACAATATAGGTAGCTCATTATTATTCAAAAACAAATGGATGCTTAAACTGCAATACAATTCTAATGGTACTATTTTCTATAAAGTCAAACACACAGAGACTAATGATTTCAGTGATATAGGTTGGATTGGACCAACCTTTTTTCCTCAATCGGATATACATTGTAGCATAACTTACTTTTTTACTCACGGTTCAATAAGTAGAAAAAAGAGCTAAAGAATTTATAAAAGCTACATTCATTTGCCTGATAGTCTATCAAAAACGGACATGTAGTTTTAAAAGAATTACATTAACTTTGCATTTTATTTTACATCAATGTCTAAATTAACTTTTGTCAACAATCCTCATCCATTCAAAAACTTGTTGGATGAGCGCATTGAACAGTATTTTTCTTCCAATCAAATACCTCAGCGAGGCAACTGGCAGTTATACAGCAAAACCATTATACTTTTTGTTAGTTTGTTCTCTGTCTACGGTGTTATTTTATCCATACAACCTCCTACCTGGTTAACCTTAGTATTATGTGGGCTGTTGGGATTTATCCAAGCTACAATAGGATTCAATGTCATGCACGATGCTGCACATGGTAGCTACAGTGACAACAGCAAATTAAATAGTTTCATTGCATTTATAGGTGGTGACTTAATGGGCGGAAGCACTTTTCTGTGGAAAATAAAACATAATATTTTGCATCATACCTATACCAATATTGATGGTTTGGACGATGATATCGCTAAGTATCCAATGTTTCGCTTAAGTCCACAACAAAAGCCATTGTGGTTTCATCGCTTCCAATATTTGTATTCAGTACCATTGTATTTTTTCACGACATTTAACTGGATTTTGTTTGATGATTACCTCAAAATCGTGACTAAAAAAATCAACAATACCGAAATCCGAACATTCAAAGCCAAGGATCATGTTGAATTTTGGCTTGGCAAATTATTGAATCTTGCATTGTTTTTCATTATTCCAATATTCTTATTTGGCTTTTGGAAAGCTTTAATAGGGTTCTTTGTCATGCATGCTGTGCTTGGTATTACATTGGCTTTGGTGTTTCAGATGGCACATGCTGTAGAAGAAGCCGAGTTTCCAATTCCGAACGATAAAAATAAAATCGAAAACGAATGGGCTTTGCATCAGGTAAAAACTACTGTAAATTTTGCTATGAATAACAAAGTAATTTCTTGGCTTGTAGGTGGTTTAAACTACCAAGTAGAACATCATTTGTTTCCAAAAATTTCGCATATTCACTATCCTGAAATCAGTAAAATAGTGAAGCAAACTTGCGATGACTTAAATATTCAATACCATGCTTTTCCAACATTTTGGCGGGCTTTAATTTCCCATTTTACCTACTTAAAAGTAATGGGCAGAGCTTAATTATTCAACTAAGATTGCTCCGTTAAAGTATACTTAATATATTTCAATAATCTTTAATTTGTTTTACATTTGCTCAACGCAAATTTATGAAGCAATTTATCCTGTTTACGCTCGTATTATTTTCTGTTCAATTAAGTTTTGGACAAAAAGATAAAAAAGATAAAAAAGACCCATGGGTTTCGACTGAACTGTGGGAACCAATTCCAATTAACAGACAATTGTCGCATGACAAAATAGATCGTTTGCAAAAGTCGGCCGATCAAGCCGATGGTAGTTTGGATGGATCTATCACTGTTAAAAACGAAGCTGATACTAAACTGCTCAATGAGTGGATGTTTAAACGCGTGGATCAACTCCAACTTGTAATGGAAAACCTCCCTTTGGATCACTGGCGTAAAGTCAAATATTTGCTTTACCTCGAAGAAAATATAAAAGAACTCAATCGAGATTTAAGTACTCGCAATGCCAATGGGACCTATTACAAAAATTTAATTCAAAATTTTGAAGAAATATTTAAACGTCAAGAAGAGAATCAAAATTTAGTAGAATATATCAATCAAAATTTCAACAGAGCAATGTATGGTAGCATGCACATGTTCAAGGATGACAGACCAGCGATAGCAGCCGTATATAAAAATATGGTCAAACTTTATCCTGATGAGATGATGAAAAAATTCTATGAATTTTCGGATCAAGAAGCAGCAGAAGATTTAATGGCTGCAATTGCACCCACTAAACCCAATTTAATTTTGACCTATGCTACAAGCACCTCTGCAGAACGAGGAGCTGTAAGACGTTCTAAAGATCCATTGGTTAAAAAAATAGTTGAAATAGCAGATCAAGCCAAAACGCCGTTGCGTGCAATAACCTTTTTGGATGAGCTTAATAGTGGCACTATGAGCATTGCACAAGTCAATGGATTTATAGAAGACAACGCTTTATATTATAAAAATTTAGTACTGAAACGCAATACACCTTCGCCTTTGACTAAAAAAGTACTTGATCGTGAAACCAAATTAATGGCATTGGAATATGTTCGTATTATGAACGAATTGCACGATGCACAAGATCCCGTTCGATTTAAATGCATTGAGCCTTTAAATGCACGTGAAATGTATTTTTTGATGGTTCTGTGTAGCGATGAGATTTATACGAGTACGTTTGTTGGTACGTTCAATCGTATGCTTACAAAAATGGCGCCAACAAAAGGAGACGTGTTTCTACAAGAATTGGGCATGGACAAATTTCGAACGTTTATACGAATGAGTGCAGGATACAACAAACTTTCACATTTTTTGACAACTATAGACGAACCTAACCGGAACATATTGATGTCAACTTTCGTACACAATTTGGATCAAAATAAAGAGACAGATGTAGAAGACGCTGTAGATGTTGCTGATGCATTTGGTAGCATTACAGATGAAAAATTATTGTTGTACTTATTGGATGAAATCAAAAAAGACTATGAACGTACATACCTTTCAGATAATAAACGAGGTTTGATTGTTTACTTTTTACTACATACACTTTGTACCTCTATTTTAAATCCAGAAGGTAGTAGTGCCGAATTGCAATCTCAACTTAAAGTACCTCCGATATCTTTTGTTCCGAATCAAAATATCTTGGATGCCAATGGTGTTGTATACCAGCAGGTTTTTTTCTATGGCGATGAAGATGGGAAATCTTCTTTTGCTAGTTTTATGAGCAATTATAAACCAACAGAATGGAAAATAGAAAAATTTGAAAATTGGGTGACGCTTAGTTCTATTGTAGGTAAGCCAACTGTAATGTATGCCAATCTTCCATTAGATGAACCTAAGGACGAAGAAGCACAAAAACTGTTGGTAAAGCATTTAGAAGACAAGGGTATAAAACCAACTGTGATCATTCACCGTGGGCATAGCTACCATTTGCCTACGACATTAAAATACCTTAGTGCCGATGACAAAATTATTATATTAGGCTCATGTGGTGGCTACCATAATCTATCTACTATATTGACGACATCAGAAGATGCTCATATTATTTCGAGCAAACAAACTGGAACTATGTTCGTTACAGATCCAATTATCAATGCTGTAAACAAACGTATCCTTGAAGGTAAGGATGTCAACTGGATTGAGATATGGAGTGAACTAGGTTTGATGATGAAAACACCAGCTTTGCAAGATAAGTTTAATGACTATGTACCACCACACAAAAATATGGGCGCATTGTTTTTAAAAGCATTTAAAATACAAATGCAAGAACACGGTTAAAGCTATTGTCGATTACAAGAATTGACAAATAACACCGCCCATGAGCGCCATACTGACAATGTAATAACCTACATGTATTGCAATAAATTTGAAACTTTTCATTTCGAACAAGGACATAATACCAACAATAGGTAATGCAATAAATAATCCACCTATAGTTCCATGTAATGCGCCATGTTTAAATGTACGAAAACGTGTGCCGTATAAGTCGTAAAAATTTTTGACATAAGCTCCCAATTCTGTTTCTGGTTTTGCTGCATCTGGCATGCCATCAAAGACAGACATAAAACTCATTTGATGAATTGTCATTGGCATTAATGAAATAGAAAGCATACATGAAAATAAAAAAGACAATCCGAAAACCAAAAACATATTAGCTCCTTTAGCTTTTTCTTCTGTCATTCCTGCAGCCTTCATCCAAGCATTACCAAATACTTTAGGGTTATACCAAACCATTGCTACTACCATAGGGATCAAAGCCGCTAAGGGCAAAATGTACCAATTAAAATGCATGTTGTTTTGTTTTTGTAGTTTGTAAATAATAATTCTAATAACAAAAATATTTTTAAGAAAAGATATTTTCAAGTAAAACGTGCTCATTAACATACCCTCGATTTCTATTTGAAATAATTATGCTATGGAATTTTTACATATTTGATGTACTTTCATAGTTTAAAATCAAATCAAAATGAGTGAAGCACAATCCATTTCAATACGGCTAGGCAATAGACAATATAAGCTTAAAGTTGCAATTGAAAACGAAGAATCTGTTCGTCAATCACTTGTAATGATTAGCGAAAAAACAAATTTACTCAAACAACAATTTCCAGGGCGCGATGAGCAAGATTATTTAGCCATGACACTTATTGATTACATTACAACACATACCAATCAACCCCTTGTTGTACAGACAAATGAACCCGTAAATAATTCAGAATTACGCAATCGCTTACAAAATATTTCAATACTTTTGGATACATGAACAATGGAGCAATAGCAGATCAATTTACTTTACTAGCCAAACTCATGGATATCCATGGCGAAGATTCATTCAAGTCCAAAACATACAGCAATGCTGCATTTCAGATAGATCGCATGCAGGATCCAATTGCAGACATTGACCAAAGTCAATTGTCAAGCATACGTGGAATTGGGCAAGGAGTAGCACAAAAAATAATCGAATTGCTCGAAACTGGAACGTTGTCATCATTACAAGAAATCATTCAAAAAACACCTGCTGGTATTTTAGAATTGATGCAAATCAAAGGAATTGGTCCAAAAAAAATTTCAACTATTTGGCATGAGCTGGGTATTGAATCACCAGGCGAATTGCTATATGCTTGTAATGAAAACCGCCTAGTACATTATAAAGGTTTTGGCGAAAAATCCCAACAAAGTATCAAAGAAGCTATTGATTTTTATTTTTCAAATCAGCAGCGTTTTTTGTATGCACAAATTGAACCTTTCGCACATGTAATCGAAAAAAAATTGAAACATTACTTTTTGCATTGTGAAGTAAAGTTGACCGGTTCATTTCTTCGTCAATGCGATATTATAGATGAACTTACAATTGTAATCTCTACTCATGTGGAAGATATCATTGAAACCTTAAGTCAAGATAATCAGTTTAAATTTCAAGAAAACGAACAAGGTGTCTTAAAATTTTTATATCAAGAGATCATTCCTTTGGAGATACATGCATGCGATGCGTACTCCTTTACTGAAACTGTTTTTTTTACAACCAATACCGCTGAATTTAATGATGAATTTCAAGAACGCTTTCCTGAAGTAGAATTTGAAGGCAATGAAACCGAAGTGGATTTGTTTGCTCAAGCTGATTTACCATTTATTCCGCCATGTCTTCGAGAACAAACATCGAGTCTTTTACATGCACAACAAGGAACGCTAACTGATTTAATTCAGGCATCAGATATCAAAGGGATTATTCATAACCATAGTACCTGGAGCGATGGGGCATCAACTATAGAAGAAATGGCTATGGCTTGTATACAAAAAGGCTTTGAGTATTTTGTTATTAGCGACCATTCTGTTACATCGTTTTATGCCAATGGTTTATCCATTGATCGAATATTTCAACAACATGAAGAAATTGATCGTTTAAATGAAAAACTAAAACCATTTAAAATTTTCAAAAGTATAGAATGTGATATTTTGGGCGAAGGTCAACTCGATTATTCAGATGATATATTAGCTACATTTGATTTGGTTATAGCATCAGTGCACCAAAATTTAAAAATGACGCAAAAAAAAGCGATGCAACGTTTGTTGCGCGCTATTGAAAATCCGTATACCCGAATTATAGGACATCCTACAGGACGATTATTGTTAAGTCGAAAAGAGTATCCGATTGACTATATGCAACTCATTGAAGCTTGCGCAAAATACCATGTAATCATTGAAATTAACGCAAATCCAAGGCGCTTAGACCTTGATTGGCAATGGATTCAAACAGCTATTGAACACAAGGTTATGCTATCCATCAATCCAGACGCCCACAGTATTGAAGGTATAGATGATATTCGTTATGGGGTTTTATCAGCACAAAAAGGGATGTTGACTTCCAAGTCAAATTTGAGTTCCTTAAGTTTAGCTGAATTCGAGGCTTTTTTGAAACAGAAGTAAAGAAATAAAATTATTTTACTTCAAAATCCATTTTAACGGTAACAGTTGCGGTTTTGTTGATATTAGATGTGTTAAATGCTCCGCCATACGAAAAGTCTTCATTTTCATTTTGTCCTGTTATTTGAAACACACCCATCGTAGCCTTAATAAGCCCACCAAGCCCTGATTTTGATTTATCAGCAATAGTTTCGGCGCGCTTGCGACCATCTGCTGAAGCTTTGGCCAATAAACCTACTTTTAAATCGCCTAGTTTGGTATAATAATAATTCGGAGAAGATGACGTCAGTTCAACACCTTGTT
>JBILCF010000011.1:0-27686 GCA_044353325.1 Chitinophagaceae bacterium
TATAAAAAATCAGAAATAAGATACAAAAACCAAAAAGGCAATAAGGAGATTAGATATAAACTAAAGTATAAAATAAAATACATGCCTTTGTAGAATCCGTTTTATGAGTTCAAACATACGAAAGCATTCGCTTAGAGCACAATATTCTGTAACAATTCACTTTTGTTTAGATAATCTACAGTAAAGTGTAGACCACGACTTTCTTTTCTAAATTCAGATGATTTGACAATTAAGTAGGCAACAGTAATGAGGTTTCTAAGCTCGCAAAGTTGTGGTGAAAGTGTCGTTGTTTTGTATAATTGTTCAGTTTCGCCATGTAGCAAATCTAAGCGCTTCATAGCACGTTGCAAACGCACATCACTGCGCACGATACCTACATAATCGCTCATAGCAAGCTGAAGTTCTTTAATACTTTGTGTTATCAATATCATCTCTTTGGGCTCGCTAGTACCTTGAGCATCCCAATCTGGAATATTATCTTGAAACGAAAATCTATCAATGTGTAGGAGAGTGTCCTCAAAACATCGGTAACCAAACACAAGGGCTTCAAGAAGGGAGTTGCTTGCAAGTCGATTTGCACCATGCAAACCTGTACTTGATGCTTCGCCACAACAATATAAACGATCTATCGAAGTTTTGCCATATTCATTGGTTTTGATACCGCCGCAACTATAGTGAGCTGCTGGAGCTACAGGTATCATATGTTTTGATACATCTATACCTATACTCAAACATTTTTCGTAAATATTTGGGAAGTGATCTTTAAATTTTTCAATATCCATATGTCTGCAATCGAGGAAGACATGTTCATCACCTAATACTTTCATTTCATTATCTATTGCACGTGCTACTATGTCGCGTGGTGCAAGCGAAAGTCTTGGATCGTACTTTTTCATAAACTCTTCGCCTTTGCTATTTCGGAGTATTCCGCCATCGCCACGTACTGCTTCTGTTATTAAAAAAGCTTGACCAAACCGTTTGCCTGGTTCGTACAATGCAGTTGGATGAAATTGAATAAATTCCATATTCTCAATTCTGCCTTTGGCTCGGTATACCATCGCCATCCCATCGCCGGTTGCAATTTTGGGATTGGTAGTAATACGATATACCTGACCGCAACCACCGGTTGCCAATAGCGTTACTTTTGATAAGATTTTTTCAGTCTGATGGGTTTCAAGATTTAAAACATACACACCATAACATTCTATTTGTGGGGTAGATTTGGTTACCAATCGACCTAGGTGATGTTGTGTAATCAAATCAACCACAAAGCAATAATCTATGATTTCGATATTGGGAAGTTCATGTGCTTTGGCCAGCAATGCGCGTTCAATTTCTTTGCCAGTTACATCTTTGTGGTGCAAAATACGATTTTCAGAATGTCCTCCTTCTTTGCCCAATTTGTAATCGCCGTCTAATTCTTTGTCAAAATCTGTTCCCCATTCAATGATTTCGCGCATTCGCTGTGGTCCTTCTTTCACTACCATTTCAACAATAGAAGGATTGCAAAGTCCATCACCTGCTATGAGTGTGTCTTGGATATGTTTGTCGTAACTATCGTTTTGGTCATCAAATACGGCAGCTACACCACCTTGAGCATATTTTGTATTGGTTTCGTCCTCATTTGTTTTGGTCAAAACAATAATATTTAAATCAGGTCGTTTGAGTGCTGTATGTAGCGCATAGGTTAAACCTGCTACACCAGAACCAATCACAAGGACATCAGTTTTCATCATGTGCAAATTAAAATCCAAATATACTCGATATTATACCTTTCATCATGAAAATGCGATAGAATGAGAAATACAATTTCCGAATTTCAAATTAATACTTAATTTGGATGCTGTATCAGCTTAGTTTCCTAATTTTGCACATTATTTTTAAATTTCAATAATTTTTACGCCTCACATTATTAGCATGAAATATACGACCTACTTTTTTGCAATTTGTATTTTAATGATGTCCTTTACTATCCAAGCTCAAACAAAAACACAACCTCGAAGTGGATACAAACCTACAAAGTATGATACCATAAAAAAGGTGATGCCTCAACAAGTGTATGGAAATCCGAAAGCTGCTCGAATTGCAGATTCAATAGCTAAAGCAAAGCAACAAGCATTGGAATTGGAGGGACAAAAAAGACAGCAGGAAATCCTTCGTTTGCAAAAAGAAGAATTGCTTCAAAAAGAGCAAGCAAAACAACAAAAGAAAAATTCGAAGAAGGACAAAATGATACCTACACAAACGGAAGAACGTATACCTGTTCAAACAAAACCAAGTAGACCAATACCTATTAAAGAGGTTCAGAAAAATGAACCAAAACCGATTGAGTCGAAGCAGAAAAAAATAATGTTTAACTCAAGTGTTTGGCCCTTGGCAGAATGTGTGGACTATGCTAGAGTCAATAATTTACAAGTGAGGGAATCTGAATTAAATGAAAGATTAGCGAAGCTTGTTATGGAACAAAACAGAGCTGGTCGATTACCGAATTTAAATGGCGATATGAATGTTGGAGAAAGTTATGGTCGTTCAATCGATCCAACTACTAATCAATTCGTTACTCAAGGTTTTTTATACAATACGATTGGCTTGTCATCACAAACATTATTGTTTGGATGGTTTCAGAAAAAACATCAAATCGAACAAAGTCAGTATGAAGTGAATGCAGCCAATTTTGCCTACAATCAACTTAAAGACGACGTCTCCTTAAATGTAGCTACTGGTTTTTTGCGTGTATTGCTTGCAAGAGAACAAGTTAAAATAAGTGAAGCACAACTAAAATTAAATAACGAACAATATAATCAAACGACAAAATTGGTCAATGCTGGCAAATTACCAGAACTTAATGCCGCTCAAATGCTGGCTCAGTTGTCATCTGATAGTGCAACACTTGTTAGTAATAAAGCAGATGAACGAATCGCATTGTTGCAATTAAGAGCACTCATGAATTTTAATTTTGAAGATAATTTTGATTTACTCGCGCCAGATATGAATATGGTTCAAATGACCAATCTGTTGGCATTACCATCGCCAGAGGTTATTTTTAATACAGCGATTGAAAATCAAAATCGCATGAAATACAACCAATCAAAATTGTTGTCAGCTAAAAAAACACTTGATATAGCCAAGGCAGTTCAATACCCACAATTATCATTTTTTAGCAATTTAGGCACTAATTTTTCATCGAATGTAAAAGATATTACAGGACAAAATTATTTGGGTGAAACCCCAATTGGCAACTTGAATGTTGGAGGTACAAGTTATCCCATTACTAGACCTGATTATAGTTTTACAACACGTACAAGGGGATTGTTTAATCAGTATGGCGACAATATTCGTTTAAATGCTGGGTTGGCTTTAAGTGTTCCAATATTTAATGGGTATACTTCAAAAACGAATATTCAAAAAGCTCAAATAGGATTAGTCAGTCAGCAAATAGCAATGGAAAATGATATGCAACGTTTGAAGCAAGATATTTATACAGCATACGAACAAGCTAAAGCAGCTTCGCAAAAATATTCATCGGCCAAACGTGCTGAAGAAGCTTCGCAAAGAGCCTTAGATTTTGCAGTTAAAAGATATGCTGTAGGTATGATTAATACTTATGAATACACATCAAGTTTGAATAGTTTGTATACCGCAAGTACATCAGTATTAGCAGCAAAGTATGATTTGATTTTCAAGTTGAAAGTATTGGATTATTATATGGGTAATCCATTAAAATTATAGACATTTATGAGGGGTAAAAAATTATATTGGATTCTAGGTGGCGTCATAGGGCTTTTGGCTTTGCTGATTGTTTTATCAAAGAATGGTATGTTGGGAAATGATCAAACAATCAAAGTTGCAGTAGAACAAGTCGGCAAGAAAGATATTGTAGAAACTGTTTCTGCAAGTGGTAAAATTTATCCAGTATCTGAAGTGAAAATCAGTCCGGACGTTTCGGGAGAAATAACAGAATTGTATATTGAAGAAGGGGATAGTGTTTACAAAGGTCAAATCATGGCAGCTATCAATTCTATAATTTACAAATCGATGGTAACAAAAGCGAACGCGCAATTAAACCAAACAAAATCCTCTGTATCCAATGCGAGTGCGATGATGCAACAAGCTAAAGCACAGCTGGAACAAGCCACAGCAACCTATATGCGCAATAAATCTTTGTTTGAGGAAAAAGTGATCAGTGCGATGGAATTTGAAACAGCAGAAGCATCCTATAAGGCAGCCAAAGCTAGTTTTAATGCTGCTATGGAAAGTATCAATGGAAATCGATATGGAGTTGAAAGTGCCAAAGCAAATGTCAATGAGGCACAACAGTCTTTACAGCGAACTACTATATATTCACCGATGAATGGTATAGTGTCCAAATTGTTTGTCAAAAAAGGAGAACGTGTTGTTGGAACTGCTCAAATGGCTGGAACAGAAATAATGCGTGTGGCTGATATGAGCAAAATGAAAGTGGATGTAGAAGTCGGTGAAAATGATATCCAAAAAGTAAAATATGGCGATACGGCCAATGTAGAAGTTGAGGCATATCCATCACGTGTGTTTAAAGGAGTTGTCGTGCAAATTTCGCAATCAAGTACAGCTACGGGTATGCAACAATCTATAAGCTCTCTGACTGATCAAGTTACAAATTATACTGTCAGTGTCGAATTGCTATCTAGTAGCTATGCAGATTTGGTTGAATATCAAAAAGGGCGTTTCCCATTTCGACCAGGTATGTCAGCTTCAGTTGAAATCTTAACTCGCCATCAATTGCAAGTGCTTGCAGTGCCTATCAATGCTGTTACCACACGTGAAGATGAAGTAAACGAAGATTCAGTCGTAGTGAAATCGGACATGATTAAAGAATATGTATTTGTAGTCAATGATAAATCCAAAACAGTGCTTCGCGAAGTTAAAACAGGTGTACAAGACAACCAAAATATAGAAATATTAAGTGGCTTAAAGTCTGGAGAACGAGTTGTCATTGCGCCTTTTAGTGCTATAGCACGCACACTCAAGAAAGATAAAAAAGTCAATATAGTTCCTAAAAAAGAATTGTTTGATAAGAAGAAAAGTGGGGAAGAGGAATAGCCATTATCACAGGTTCTGTGTTTTGATACAAGAAATTATTTTCTAACTCACGCTTATTATTTATTTTTTTCAGAAAGAAAAAAATCTGTATCATATCTGAGAAATCTATGGTAGGAAAAAAGCGAAGCAGTGTTTAAAAGAAATTTACGGTAATTTCAGTTTATTGAATTTTATTTAGATAGAATTCAACGACAAAATCCGGGTTTATTTAACCCTCAATTCAATAGGCTTTTTTGATGCTTTGAAAGATGGTATCCATGATGCAAATAATGCAATAACGACTACAGTCGTCATTACTAAAACAAAATCACTCGCCAACATATTGACTGGATATGCCTCAATTAAGAATGAACCTGAACCTCCTAGCTTTACCAACCCAAATTGTTGTTGAACTATACAGATTGAAGCCGCTAAAATGCAACCAATACTTGCACCCAATACAGAAAGTAAAATGCCTGTAGTTAGAAATATTTTTTTGATTTGACTGTTTTGCATACCCATCGCTTTGAGTATGGCTATATCCTTTTGTTTTTCTATCACCAACATCGATAATGAACCAACAATATTAAAAGAAGCAATAATAAGCATCAGTGTCAGTATAGCATATACAGCCCAACGTTCACTTTTGAGTATAAAATAAAGGGTTTTATTTTGCTCATAGCGTGTGGCAGAAGCAAGGCCATTTTGAGTTAAAAAAGGTTTAAGTTGTTGTTGTATCTTTTCAATGTCAGCGTTTGGTTCAAATGAAAGTTCTAGGGAACTGATATTGTTTTCGTTTTGAGTGAGTTGCTGAACAATATCCAGCGAAGCAAAAGCAAATTGATTATCGATTTCTTCTTGTAAAAAATATACCCCAGTAACAGTAAAGTAAGTGTTGTTATACGCCTGCGCCATGTCCATCATGGAGTTGGACTCTTTTTTGAACGAATAACAATTGAGAGGCAATATGGATATATCGCTGATGCCTAATCTGTTGGACATGCCTACACCCAATATAATATTGGCTAGCTCGTTTGAGTCGCTCAGCGACATGTATCCATCTCGGACATTTTTATTGATGTGTGTAACATTCAAATAAGCAGTATCAATACCTTTTAAAGTACCTATAATTTGATTGTCTTCGTAAGAAAAAAGCACCTTTTCTTCTAATGTTTTACTGATAGAGTGAATGCCTTTTGTATTTTTTAACACAGTGTAGACTGCCTCTTGATCTGAAAAGTTTTTACCCTTGATAGCTGTTATTTTTAAGGCTGGATAAAAGTCGGAATACAGATTTTTAATAAAAAATTCGAACCCATTAAAAACAGATAAAACGACAATTAATGCAGCAGTACCAACTGCCATAGCCAATACACTGACCCACGAAATGATCTGCACAGCTTGTGTCGATTTTTTGCCCATAATGTAGCGCCATGCAAATTGTAGTATCATTTGAGCCGTGAAATTAATGGTTTTTTTTGAGTATTCGAGGAATCATCTTTTTTGCTTTTAACAAAATATTACACGCGAATATGCTACATGCGTAATAGAGTGGAGTACTTTTGAAATGAAAAACAAATAAGCATGGAAACTATAAAATCAAAAATCCTCCTCGTTGAAGACGATACCAATTTTGGTAAAGTGTTGAAAAATTATTTAGAATTGAACGATTACCTTGTCGAATTGGCTCGAGATGGTATCCTAGGCTTAGCAGCTTTTCGTAGAGAAAAATTTGATTTATGTATTTTGGATGTCATGATGCCAAATCTGGATGGTTTTTCGCTTGCAGAAGAAATTAGAAATATTGACCTAGATGTGCCATTATTTTTCTTGACAGCAAAAAACATGAAAGATGATATTTTAAATGGATACAGATTAGGTGCAGATGATTATATCTTAAAACCTTTTGATAGTGAAATATTACTATCTAAAATAAAGGCTATTCTTAAACGTAATGCTGATGCAGTAGAAAAATCTAATGAAACATTTGAGTTCGTCATTGGGAAGTTTAATTTTAATAGTAAACTTCGTGAACTGAAAATCGGAACAACGGTCCATACGCTGTCACCAAAAGAAAATGATTTGTTGAAGATGTTGACAGAACATATCAATGATTTGTTACCAAGAGAACAAGCCTTGAAGAAAATTTGGGGTAGTGATACTTACTTCAATGGGCGAAGTATGGATGTGTATATAGCCAAATTGCGCAAATTCTTAAAAGATGATGAAGCAGTTGAAATAGTCAATATCCATGGCAATGGATTTCGATTGGTAGTTCAAGAAGCATAATTAAACCCTAATCGTTTTATTTAATCTATATTTCAAAATACAATAAAAAAACGTTTATGAAAAACATCATCCTTTCATTTGCATTCCTATTTTCGAGTGCACTACTCTCAGCGCAAGAGTACAAAATTATTACAACAGTTGAATCCATAGTACCTGGAGGTATAGGTCGGTCTAGATTGATTGATAATTCAGAATCCGCAGATTACAAAAGATTTACCACCACAAGGAGTGAAGGTAAAGATAGTGATCAAGGTAAAATAGACCGTAGCGATGCCAAAATCGACAACTTGGAAGAAACAAAGTTGTTGAATTTTTACAGCATGGTCGGAATCAACTTTCAAAATATTGCTTCAAACGATGCCATAGTTTCTTCTAAGTTAAATCAAATGGCCAAAGAAGGATGGGAATTAACTTTCGTAACTAGTGGTGTTGAAAGCGATGCTGGAGATAAAGACGGGAAAGGGATTTTTATTACGCGCTATATTTTTAAAAAGAAGTAATATCAACTGTAATTTTACAACAATAATAAAAAAAACGACCCATTCAAGGTCGTTTTTTTATTTAGCTTATAATGAACATAATTGTTCTTCTTATTTGTATTGAAACTCTCCAAACTGGCTTCGAATAATCACTTCTTTTTGTTCTGATGCTTCTACTCGTCCTACTATTTGTGCATCTACATCCAAAGTTTTAGCAAATGAAATAATGGCTTCTGCAGTTTGCTGATCCGTGTATAATTCTAAGCGAGTACCCATATTGAATACCTGATACATTTCGTGGTAGCTAATCTTTGAAGCTTCTTGTATCAAATCAAATATCAAAGGTGGATTGAATAAGTTATCTTTAATTAATCGAACCGGTTGTTCGATGTATTTCAAACATTTAGTTTGGGCGCCACCGGTATTGTGCACGATTCCATGTATTGCGTCGCGATAATTTTCTACGGCGTGTTTGATAATCGGAGCAAATGTACGTGTAGGAGACAACAACAACTTGCCTACCGGTATGCCATTTTCAGATAGGTCGGTCAGTTTGTGTTTGCCGATATAACAAACTTCAGGTGGCAAATTGCCATCATAACTTTCAGGATAATGTGTAGCGTAAGACTTATCCAAAATATCGTGTCGAGCACTTGTAAGTCCGTTGCAGCCAATACCGCTATTGTATTCTTTTTCGTAAGTCGATTGACCGTATGAGGCAAAACCAACTATAACATCGCCAGGTTGCGGTTGTATGGTTATCACATTCTTACGTTCAAAACGTGCGAAGGCTGTATATCCAACATCGATTGTTTTGACCAAATCACCTACATCGGCTGTTTCACCGCCTGCCATTTGAATATCAATGCCATAACTTTTCCATTCACGTAAGAGTTCATCACAGCCTTGTATGACAGCACTGAGCACTTCTTTGGGTATTAAATTTTTATTGCGAGCTATAGTGGATGACAATACAAATTTATTGGTAGCGCCTGAGCAAATCATATCATCGATATTCATCACAATAGCATCTTGAGCAATGCCTTTCCACACACTCAAATCGCCCGTTTCTTTCCAATATAGGTAGGCTATTATCGATTTAGTGCCAGCAGTATCGGCGTGCATGATGCAACAATGCTCCTCGCTTCCTGTTAATGTATCAGGCAATATTTTGCAAAAAGCATTTGGAAATAAACCCTTGTCTAAATTTTTAATGGCATGATGCACATCCTCTTTTTGTGCCGAAACACCTCGTTTTGAATACAAATCGCTCATAGGGTGCAAAGATGCAAAGAAAATAGATAAAACTGCAAGAAATGCAAAGGTTGAATTGTGTAATGAATTTAAAACTCATTTATACTTTCTCTAAAAAATACCGCATTTCATCGTCCAAATCCAAATAGTCATACTTGGTTTTTAATTCCAAACAAAGTTGATAATGATCGGCTAAGAATTGTTTATGCGCTTCGCTACCTGTATCCTTGGGTCTATGGTGTTTAGCTTTATACAATTGTTCGAGTTGTTTCATGCGCGGTAAGCAATTTATGTCTATACAATGTTGTACAAATTGTTCCCATACATAAGCAGTCGCTTGATAATTGGGGTGTAACATATCAAGGTCGTAAAATCGGTAGTCTCGGAGTATATCCACTACCAATTCGTAAGCTGGAAAATAATACGTATCCTTCAAACTATGGATGGCTTCAAGCAGTCGCGCTTTGCTCCGGTTATTGTCTATGACCCCATCGCGGACATGCCTCACAGGACTAATGGTAAACACAACCTTTAGCTTAGGGTTAAATGCTTTTAGCGCATTCAGCATTTGAGATAAATGTTGTTTGATCACTTCTATTTCCAGTAAATCTTTTCGAAACCACTGAGATGGCGCTCTGTGATTGTTGCTGACATAAATTTGTTGCTCGATATGGTGATAAGCAAAAGCTGAACCCAATGTGATAAAAATATAATCGGCTTCGCGCAAAAATGCATGATGTGTTTGTATTTGTCCGTTGATTGCTTGCAATGTAGCATGCTGATCGCGAAACGAAAAGTCAGAATGATGATACCAACTATGCCAATATTCATTGAGGAAAAATAGATCTTTTTCTGTGTATGCTTTGGCTTGTATGACATCGTCAACAACCTTACATACACTCAATGGATTAAAGAGAATACCATGCGAATTTTGTTTAACAGCAAATTTTGCTTTGGCTAAAAAATGGGTCATATGCTCAGTAAAACAAGATCCAATAAGCCACAATTTTGAATCGTGGGCAATTCGAGGTTGTAGGGATGGGATATCTATTGGAATTAAAAACTGCATAGCACAGACAAATGTAGACTTAAATTAGAATTCTCTGTATGGTTTCAAGTTAAATTTGATTCTACTTTTTCACACAAAAAATGTAATGTTGATACATTGAAATATTCTTATCGAAGTATCAATATGTAAATAATAAGCCAAGTCGCAGTAAAAAACAGGCCTGAATAAAGGCTATTCAGATGCTGATGAAGATCTTTTTTTACAAACAATCGATAGGTAATCCATCCTAAAAACAAGATTAAAAAACCAAAAGCTAAATAAATGCGTAACATGTTTGTGTTATTTTTATCAAATATAATTCTTTTTTGAATTTGTTTTAAAAGAATCGGTTTCTTCGTTTTTGGCTTCAATATAATATGTTCTATTTTTTATGAAAATGTAAAACATACAAGTCTAACAATTGTTTAGTTTTTGAAATTAAATAGCATGAAATTCACTTCAAAATTAACCAAGATGACAAATTCATGACAATTGTAAATATATACGGAAAAAATGAATATCAAAAACATGATTTTAATCAGTTGTAGCGCTATTCTAAGCCATATAAAAATATTTTTGCCCAATGTGTATAATTTTTAACGTTCGCTTGCTACATTTGCAAACATTTGATTTAACACAAAATTATATTTAACTGATGTTAAGTTACTCATTGCGTATGGCGAAAGACTTTAAAGGATACTTACTGCTTCTAGCATTCTTACTCCTTCACACCTATTCTACCGTGGCTCAGCCCGATGGTAAAGCCCTATTTCAGGCAAATTGTGCTGCTTGTCACAATCCAATCAAAGATGCAACTGGTCCTGCACTGAAAGGTGTTTCGGGTCGTGTTCCAAACAAGGAATGGCTCTACAAATGGATTAAAAATTCAGCTGCTGTTATAGGTAGTGGCGACAAATACGCAAATGATTTGTACAACAAATGGAACAAAACGGCTATGACCGCTTTTCCTGCATTGTCCAATGAAGAAATTGATGCTATTCTTAAATATACCGAAGAGTATGAAGTGCCAGGTCCTAAAGTGACTCAGGGTGCTGAAGTGCCTAAAGAAGCAGGTGACAATACCTTGTTGTATGTTATTTTGACATTGGTTTTGTTGTTATCTGTTTATATTTTGACACAAGTCAACAAAGTGTTGAGCCGTTCGGCTAATGTAAAATCAGGTTTACCTTCACCAAAAGATGTACCATTCTTTAAAAATAAAGTCGTTATAGCGTTGGTTATCATCGGTATATTGGTATCAATAGGCATATGGTTGACAAATGGTTCAGAATTGGGCCGTCAGAAAAACTACATGCCTAAACAACCTATTTTCTATTCGCACAAAGTACATGCGGGTATCAATCAAATCAACTGTTTGTATTGTCACGCTGGTGCGGAGAAAAGTCGTCATGCTATGATTCCTTCTACCAATGTGTGTATGAACTGTCACAAACAAATCAATGAATACACTGGAGCAGAAACACATCCTTTAGTTACCTTAGAAGGTAAAAAAGTAGATGGTAATGCAGAAATCAAAAAATTATACGAATATGCTGGTTGGGATCCTGCTAAAAAGGACTACAACCGCGATGATAAAGGTGCAATCGTAGCTAAACCAGTAGAGTGGGTTAAAATTCACAATCTACCTGATCACGTTTACTTCAATCACTCCTTACACGTTGTATCTGGCAAATTGGCTTGTCAACGTTGCCATGGTAACATCGAAGAAATGGATGAAGTATACCAATTTGCTGACTTAAGCATGGGTTGGTGTATCAATTGTCACCGAGAAACAAATGTTCAATTTGCTGATAATAATTACTATTCTATCTTCCAAAAATACCATGACGAAATCAAAGCTGGTAAACGACAAGATGTGAAAGTGAGTGACGTCGGTGGATTAGAATGCCAAAAATGCCATTATTAATTTTTTAGCCTTAAAAGATTAAAAAAACAACAAACAAAACTAAAATATTGTCAACTGACAACCAGCATAATATGAGTAAAAAACAATATTGGAAAGGACTTGAAGAGTTAAACCCTTCAGCACAGTTCAACGAACAAGTTGCAAATGAGTTTCGTGAAGATTTGCCATTTGGTGAGGTTGAATCGTTTTCTCAAGCTACCACTTCTAGACGTGATTTTTTAAAATACTTAGGTTTTAGTACTGTTGCAGCTACATTGGCAGCAAGTTGCGAAATGCCAGTGCGTAAAGCTATTCCCTATGCTATTAAGCCTGAAAATGTAACACCTGGTGTACCTTTAATGTATGCTTCGACTTATATAGATGGTGGTGAAGCAGTACCTGTATTGGTTCGAACACGCGAAGGTCGTCCAATTAAAGTAGAAGGAAACTTTGACAGTAAATTGACCAATGGTGCTACTACAGCTCGTATTCAAGGTTCTGTATTGAATTTATATGATGCTGCTCGCTTGAAATTCCCTACAATCGACGGAAAAGAAAATACATGGGAAGCAGTCGATAAAATGGTAACTGATGCTTTGGCTGGTTTAGCTGGAGCACCTCTTTATATTATCACTTCAACTGTAAATAGTCCTTCTACAGCGCAAGCAGTGGCTACATTTGCTACGAAATATCCCAATACAAAGCATGTACAATATGACGCTGTTTCATACAGTGGTATGCTAGATGCGAATTTATCTTCATTTGGCAAACGTGCCATTCCTACTTATCGCTTCGATAATGCAAAAGTGATCGTAAGTATAGGTGCTGACTTTTTGGGCACATGGATTTCACCAGAAATCTATGCAAAACAATACAGCAAAGGACGTAAGGTAAGTGCGAAAAATCTTGCAATGAGCAAGCATTTTCAAATAGAAGGTATGATGAGCTTGACAGGTAGTAGCGCTGATGAGCGTTATACATGCAAGCCTTCTCAATATGGCAATGTAGCTTTAGCTATCTTCAATGGATTAAGCGGTGGTTCATCTGCAGTAGCAGAAAATTTAAAAGAAGCCATCAAGCACATCATTGCTGATTTAAATGCTAATAAAGGTAACGCTTTGGTGGTTTGCGGTAGCAACGATCCAAGTGTTCAAACTATAGTTAATGCTATCAACAATAGCATTGGAGCTTATGGTACTACTATTTCATTTGCAGCAGTCAACAATACCAAACAAGGTAATGATGCTGAGATGAATGCGTTTGCTGAAGCGTTGAAAGGTGGACAAGTTGGCGGTGCTATGTTCTTAGATTGCAATCCAGTTTACGACAATGTAAATGGTGCTGTAATCAAAGAAAAATTAGCTTCATTGAAATTAAGTGTATCGTTCAATGACAGAAATGACGAAACGACACAAGTTTGCAAAATAGCTGCACCAAACCATCATTGGTTAGAAAGTTGGGGTGATGCAGAACCTCACACAGGTTATTATTCTTTGATGCAACCTACCATCAATCCATTGTTCAAAACAAGAGGATTTGATGAATCTTTGTTAAAATGGAGTGGAAACGCTACATCTCAATATGAATTTGTAAAAAATTATTGGATTGGAAAAGTTGGAAGCGAATCTGCTTTTGATGCAGCAATCCAAAGTGGATTAATCGAACCAGCAGAAATGCCAATGGCTTCATGTACTTTCAGTGGTAACGTACCTGATGCAACTGCTAAGATAGCTGCAAGTAAAGGAAGTGCGGAAGGTAAACCTGAGTTGGTGATTTACGAAAAAGTAGGTATCGGTAGAGGTGCAGCTTGGAGTAACAATCCATGGTTGCAAGAATTGCCAGACCCTATTACTAAATGTACTTGGGATAATTACGTATTAATGTCGCCAAACAGAGCGAAAGCAATGGGTGCTGAACATACAGATTTAAATGAAGTACAACGCGAAAAGAAAGTCTTCAGTATAAAATCTGGTGGAAAAGAAATTAAATTACCAGTTTTAGTATTACCTGGTATGCACGATGATGTTATTGCAGTAGCAGTAGGTTATGGTCGCGATAAAGGTGTAGGTAAAGCTGCGGCAAGCGACGCTACTAAAGGTATTGGAGGACAAAATGTGTATCCAATGCTAGCAAAAGGAGAAAATGGCAATGCAATTTTTCATGCAGTTGATGTAGAATTAACAGGAACTTCTGCTACATATCCTTTGGCTATTACTCAAACGCATCATAGTTATCAAAATGATCGTCCGATTATTCATGAGTTTACATTTGAAGAATTCAAGAAAAATCCACAAGAATTATACAACGAACGCAAACACGCATTCGAACATTACACACATAGTTTTGAAGATGGTGGTCACGGAGAACATGGCGGTGAGCACGGTGCTCACGCTTTGAAAGGTGAACCAACTAAAGCTGATCAAGATTGGCAAGATGCTTATCGCAAAAATGGTACATTATATCCAAATCACGAATCATTAGGTTTGAAATGGGGTATGAGCATTGATTTAAGTAGCTGTATAGGTTGCGGATCATGTTCAGTAGCTTGTCAAGCTGAAAACAATGTTTCGGTTGTAGGTAAAGAACAAGTTTTACTTGCACATGATATGCATTGGATACGTATTGACCGCTATTTTGCTGGAGATCCTAGCAAACCAGATAGCATTCAAACATTATTCCAACCTATGCTTTGTCAGCATTGCGACAATGCACCGTGCGAAAATGTGTGTCCAGTAAATGCAACGAATCACAGTGCTGAAGGTATAAACCAAATGGCTTATAACCGTTGTATCGGTACTCGTTATTGCGCAAACAACTGTCCATACAAAGTACGTCGTTTCAACTGGAGAGATTGGAATGAAGCAGATAGCTTCGCAGATAATGTGTTTACAGATGGTCGTCGTGATGATTTGAACAATGACATTACACGTATGGTCTTGAATCCGGATGTTACAGTTCGTAGTAGAGGTGTTATGGAGAAATGTTCATTCTGTGTACAACGTCTTCAAGGTGCGAAAGCAACTGCAAAAAAAGAAGGTCGTGTATTGAATGATGGTGAAGCAAGAACGGCTTGTCAACAAGCTTGTCCTACTGATGCTATCGTATTTGGTAATGTCAACGACAAAGAAAGTTCAATATTTAAATTAAGATACGAAGAACAAAAAGAACGTGTATTCCATGTTTTAGAAGAGATTCACACGTTACCAAACATCAATTATTTATCAAAAATTAGAAATGCAAGTGTACTACAAAGTGCTAATCCTGAAGAAGCAGGACATGATACAAAAGCAGCACACCACGCATAATAAAGGAATATAAAAAGTAATCAAAATATCTAACAACTGTCCAACGACAATTGGAAAAAAAATAAAAAGATATGCATTTAAAGTACGAATCGGTTATTAGAGAAGCCTTAGTAGATGGCAACAAAAATTATCATCAGGTAACTGAAGATATTTGTGCACCTATTGAGAATCCACCTACCAAACTATGGAAAATTGGTTTTTTCCTATCAGCTACGTTGTTGATGTTTGGTGTATTTAGTGTGGGTTGGGAAGTTTACTGGGGTACAGGGGTATGGAACCTGAACAAGACTATCGGATGGGGTTGGGATATCACCAACTTCGTATGGTGGGTAGGTATCGGTCATGCTGGAACCTTAATTTCGGCTATCTTGTTACTTTTCCGTCAGGGATGGCGTACAGGTGTAAACCGAGCTGCTGAGGCTATGACCATATTTGCGGTAATGTGTGCGGGGCAATTCCCGATTTGGCACATGGGTCGTGTATGGGATGCCTTTTTTGTATTACCTTACGGAAATACACGTGGACCATTGTGGCCTAACTTTGTTTCGCCGTTGCTTTGGGACGTTTTTGCGATTTCTACTTATTTTACAGTGTCTTTATTATTCTGGTATTCTGGTTTAATTCCCGATTTTGCTACAATTCGTGATCGTGCTAAGACTAAATTTCGCAAACGTGCATATGGTTTAGCATCATTTGGTTGGGCTGGTAGCGCAAAACACTGGCAACGTCATGAGATGTTATCTTTAGTATTGGCTGGTTTGAGTACACCATTGGTACTTTCAGTACACACTATTGTATCGTTTGACTTTGCTACTTCGGTAATTCCTGGTTGGCATACTACTATCTTCCCACCTTACTTCGTAGCTGGTGCGGTATTCTCTGGATTTGCAATGGTACAAACACTATTAGTAATCACACGTAAAGTATTAAATCTACAAGAATACATCACAATTGGTCACATCGAAGCGATGAATAAAGTTATCGTATTGACTGGTTCAATAGTTGGTGTGGCATATTTGACAGAGTTATTTATTGCATATTATTCTGGCGTATTGTGGGAGCAAGAAGCATTCCGTCTTCGTGTAATGGGACCATATTGGTGGGCTTATTGGGCGATGATGACTTGTAATGTGGTATCTCCTCAATTGTTCTGGTTTAAAAAATTACGTCGTAATATTTGGTTTACGTTCTTTATGAGTTTGATCGTAAATATAGGGATGTGGTTTGAGCGTTTTGTAATCATCATGTCTTTGCATAGAGATTATCTACCAAGTAGTTGGAGTTATTACACACCAAGTTGGACAGAGGTAGGTTTCTATTTAGGTTCATTTGGATTATTCTTTACATGTTTCTTCTTGTTTGCAAAATACTTCCCAGTCATAGCAATTGCTGAGATTAAATTTATCTTGAAAACGAGTGGTCAAAACTATAAAGATCAGATGAATCATATAGAAGCACAAACAGACGAACATTTTATAGAAGAACAAAGCCATCATCATTAATCAATTAGAACATTCTAAATTTGACTATTCATCCGAATACATCAAATGTTAAAACATAATATCGAGTAAAATGAGTATAAAAAAATTTGCAGTTGCAGCTTACGACGATGAAACAGTTTTGTTTCCTGCTGTTAAAAAAGTACGTGGTGCTGGATACAAAATCCATGATGTATATACACCATTTGCTGTACACGGCTTAGATGTTGCATTAGGACAAAAAGAAAGTGATTTGCATATCGCTGGTTTTATATATGGTATCACTGGTACATGTACGGCCTTAGGTTTTATGGGTTGGATATTTACCACAGATTGGCCTCAAAATTTTGGTGGTAAACCACATTTTCCTTTACCAGCATTCATTCCAATCGTATTCGAATTAACGGTTTTGTTTGCGGCTGTTGGTATGGTTTTGACATTTTGTTATTTAAATCAAATAATGCCAGGTGTTAAAAAGCATATTTTTCATCCTCGACAAACAGATGATTTGTTTGTAATGGCTATCGAGGTAGATGAAACCAATGCTGCTGAAACAGAAGCTTTCTTGAAAGCAACTGGTGCTATCGAAACAAATATTCAAATAGCAGAATCAGAATGGTGGTATGGTCGTTTTGATAAAAAAGAAGATTACGAAATTCAACAACAATTAGCATAATTCTCATGAAGAAGTTTAGTATAATCACACTATTTGCAGCTGCAGTAAGTTTAGTTACTTCTTGCAACAGCGATGAGTTCCATAGAAATACAGGCCGAACATATGCACCAGATATGGTGTACTCTCGCGCTGTAGATTATTACAATGGAACAGAAAAAATCGAAGCTGAAAAAGGTACATACAATAAAATGCCTGCACCTGGTACTGTAGCAAGAGAACAAGCCTTGCCAGATCATATTGCTGAAAATGATACATTATCAGCAAATGCAAATGTTTGCAAATATGATTTAACAGAAAAAGATGTTGAAGAAGGTCAACGCTTGTATATGATTTACTGTGGTATTTGCCACGGAACAGCATTAGATGGTAATGGTCCTTTGTATTCAAGTGGAAAATTTGCAGCAATGCCTGCGAATTTAAAAAGCGGCGAAAAATATTTAAAAATGTCTCAAGGGCGTCTTTATCATGGTATCGTCTATGGTAAAAATGCCATGGGTTCGTATGCTAGCCAATTGGATACAAAACAACGTTGGAAAGTAGTAGCTTACATCAAAAAAGTACAAAGTGAAAATGGTGGAGAAGCGTTTACGATGGTAAAATCGTCAACTTCAAATGCTCCGAAAGATTCTATTCAAGTTAAAGTTGCCGATGCAACACCTAAAACTGAAACTAAAGCGCATTAATTCATTTCAAACAAGAATTCAAAAAATAAATAGGAGATGTTAAATCAAGAATTTAAAGTACCAGCAAAATTAAAAACCACAAGTTTGGTCTTACTTGCTGTGGGAATTGTAACTCTACTTGCTGGTGTAGGTTTATTATTAATAAAAGGCGACCAAATGGCTCAAAATAGATTTTGGGCTGTTATGTTACAGAACAGCGTATTCTTTTTATTAATATGTTTAGCTAGTGTATTCGTATTAAGTGCTACATCGCTTGCACAAGCAGGTTGGATTGTATCTTTCAGACGTATACCAGAAGCAATAGGGAGTATTGTATGGGTACTTGCTGCCATAGTTGGAGTGGTATTAATGACCATAATCTGGACAGATAATCATCATATTTATCATTGGTTAGAAGATGGTTATATTCCTAAAAATTCATTGAATACCTTGAAAAATTTCTTTTTAAGTAAACCATTCTTTTCTATTTGGACTTTAGTTGTATTGGCTCTTTGGGGTTGGTTTGGAATCAAAATTCGTGAATTGTCTGTACGTCAAGATACTGAAGCAAAAGGTTCAACTAAAACATATTGGAAAAACTTCAATGTTTCTGCTGGATTTTTGTTTGTTTTTGCATTGTCATTAGCTTCAACTATTCCTTGGTTGTGGATAATGAGTTTAGATTCTCATTGGTTTTCTACAATGTTTAGCTGGTATACATTTGCTAGTTCATTTGTAAGTGGTATGAGTATGGTTATGCTTTGGATTTTGTATACAAAACGTCATGGCTACTTAGAAGTTGTAACTGAAGAGCATGTTCATGATGTTGGTAAATTTATGTTTGCGTTCAGTATTTTTTGGACTTACTTATGGTTTTCACAATTCATGTTGATATGGTATGCAAATATTCCAGAGGAAACAATTTACTTCAAAATTCGTATGCATGGACCATATAAGTTTTTTTATTGGATTAACATCATACTAAATTTCGTTTGCCCAATTTTAATATTGATGCCACGTCCGAATAAGCGTAACTATTTTGTCGTAACTTTGGTCGCAGTATTGATTTTGTTAGGACATTGGATCGATTTTTACCAAATGGTAATGCCAGCAGTTGTTGGTGAAAATTGGAAAATCGGTTGGTTCGAAATCGGTATAGTCAGTGGCTTTGTAGGTTTAGTTATTTATCTTGTAAGTAACAAATTGACAAAAGCGCCAATGGTGCCACAAAATCACCCATTTTTAAAAGAAACAATCATACATATCAGCTAAAACAACACTATTTATGTCAGGATTATTGTTAGTATTACTCGTTGCCTTAATATTTGTGGTCCTTTATCAGGTATCACGATCAAGTGAATTGGTAGCAAGTATTCAAGGAGAAGAAAAATTTGATAAAAAGAGAAATAAGATACTCGGATTCTCAATGCTATTACTTTGGGTTGTTTTGATGGTTGGGTTTTATGCCTGTCATCAATATATGATGCCTTTAATGGGACCTGCAGCAGCTTCAGATCATGGTAAAGCATACGATTTTATGTTTTTAGTTACACTCGTTGTTACTGGAATTGTGTTTTTGCTTACCCAATTTTTACTATTTTGGTTTTCTTACAAATACCAACGTGATGAAAATAGAAAAACAGTATTCTTTTCGCATAGTACAAAATTAGAAATGATTTGGACGACTATTCCTGCATTGGCTATGGCCGTGTTGGTAGCAATCGGTTTGAAATCTTGGTTTACAATGACTGGTGATGCCCCAAAAGGAGCAATGCAAATTGAAATTGTAGGTAAACAATTTAACTGGATATCTCGATATCCTGGACCAGATGGTGTGTTGGGAAAACGATATTTTACAAATATCAATGACAAAGACAATGTACTGGGTCAAGACTGGAAAGATAAAACCAATGCGGATGATATTGTTGTCCAAAACGGCGAACTCAGATTGATTAAAGACAAACCAGTAGAACTAATTATTGGTTCAAGAGATGTTATACATGATGTCGGTCTATCTCATTTTCGTATGAAAATGGATGCGGTGCCAGGTATCACTACACGTATTTGGTTTACCCCAACAGTTACAACTGCTGAAATGAAAAAGATTACAGAAAATGAAAATTTTGTTTACGAACTATCTTGCGATCAAATGTGTGGGAAAGGTCACTATTCTATGCGTGCAGTCGTAATTGTAGAAACAGAAGAAGAACATAAGGCGTGGTTAGCAAAACAGCAGTCTTATTACGTACAAAATCATCCTGATGAATTTCCAGCTGCAAAACCTGTAGAAGCTGTTGCTGATTCGTCAAACAAACTAACAATGAAATAAATTTGAATAAAAAATGAGTAACGAAGCTACATTACATCAACACGACGTACATACGCATCACGATGACCATGGACATGGGCAACATGATCACCATGCTCACGAAGAGCATAAGCAACACTTCTTTTCGAAGTATGTGTTCAGTATGGACCACAAAATCATTTCACGTCAATTTTTAATCACTGGTATTTTCTGGGCCATCGCAGGCGGTTTAATGTCTGTATTTTTCCGTTTACAACTTGGTTTTCCTGAAGATACATTTCCAATTTTGGAAAAATTCTTAGGCGAATGGGCTCGTGGCGGTAAAATGGATCCTGAAATGTATTACGGATTGGTCACCATTCATGGTACTGTATTGGTATTCTTTGTATTGACAGGAGGTCTAAGTGGTACATTTAGTAATTTTCTAATTCCACTCCAAATCGGAGCTCGAGATATGGCATCGCCATTCTTAAACATGCTTTCCTATTGGTTTTTTGCAGTAGCTAGTATAATCATGTTTTCATCTTTATTTGTAAACACAGGACCAGCTTCTGGAGGATGGACTACTTATCCTCCACTGAGTGCGTTAAAAGAAGCTTCTATGGGTTCTGGCATTGGTATGGATTTGTGGTTGGCTAGTATGGCAATGTTTATAGTATCTTCATTGTTAGGTGGTCTGAACTATATCGTTACGATTTTAAATATGCGTACAAAAGGTATGACGATGACGCGTATGCCATTGACAATTTGGGCTTTCTTATTTACTGCAGTATTAGGCGTATTATCTTTCCCTGTATTGTTGTCAGCAGCAGTATTGTTGTTAATGGATCGCCATGCAGGTACAAGTTTTTATTTATCTGAAGTTTATATTGCTGGTAAAGCTTTGCCTAACGTTGGAGGATCAGCTATTTTATACCAACATCTTTTTTGGTTCTTAGGACATCCTGAGGTTTATATCATTATGCTTCCGGCAATGGGTATGGCTTCTGAAATTTTGTCTACGCATTCTCGTAAACCAATTTTTGGTTACATGGCGATGATTTTATCCTTAATTGGAATTACTGTCTTGGCATTCTTAGTATGGGCGCACCATATGTTTGTAACAGGTATGAGTCCGTTCTTAGGAGGTATATTTGTATTGTTAACCTTATTGATCGCTATTCCATCTGCTGTAAAAGTGTTTAACTGGTTGACTACTATTTGGAAAGGTAATATTCGATTTACCGTACCAATGATGTTTGCATTAGGATTTGTATCTTTATTTATCTCTGGTGGTTTAACTGGTTTGTTCTTAGGAAACTCAGCATTGGATATTCACTTGCATGATACTTACTTTGTAGTAGCCCACTTTCATATTGTAATGGGGATCTCTGCATTCTTTGGTATGTTTGCTGGAATTTACCATTGGTTTCCTAAAATGTATGGTCGTATGATGAACAACACAATGGGTTATATCCACTTCTTCATTACTTTTATCGGTTCATACGTTATCTTCTGGCCAATGCACTACGAAGGTGTATCAGGTATGCCTAGACGTTACTATGATTTTAGTAACTGGGAATCATTTAACCAGTTTGGCGATTTAAATAAAATGATATCTATCGCAGCTATTATTGTATTCTTTGCTCAATTGTTATTTGTTTTCAATTATTTTGTCAGCATTTGGAAGGGAAAAAAATTAACTGATCCAAATCCTTGGAAAGCAAATTCATTGGAGTGGACTACACCTATTCATCCTGGCCACGGTAACTGGGATGGTGAAATTCCTGAAGTTCACCGTTGGGCTTATGACTACAAAGATGACGGTAATGGAAATGACTTCATACCACAAACTGTTCCTTTGAGAGACGGTGAGGAAGCACATTAGATTATATTGAATTGCATTTATAAAAATTCCAAATTCCAAAGGATTTATCTAGCTTGGAATTTGGAATTTTAATTTTAAACCTAATTATTAATTACTTTGTTGATTCAAAAATTAAAAGATTACCAACAGCTAATGAAGCTTAACTTGAGCATGCTTGTCGTGAGTTCAAGTGTGGTCGGATATGTTATCGTTCCAGAGTTGAAAGTTGAATTTTGGCCTTTACTCTTGTTATTTTTAGGTGGTTTATTGGTTACTTCAGCAGCAAATGCATCCAACGAAATTTTAGAAGTTGATACTGATAAGATCATGAAACGGACGCAAATCCGACCACTGCCAGCAGCTCGAATGAATCGTACAGAGGCAATAATATTTTCTATTCTGACGCTTTGCATTGGTTTGGCTATATTGTATACATTCAATCTTAAAAGTACCTTGCTCGCTTTGTTTTGTTATGTATTGTATGTGTTTGTATATACGCCTTTAAAAAAGATATCACCTATTTCTGTTTTTATTGGAGCTATTCCAGGTTCTTTGCCTTGCTTAATAGGTTGGGTAGCAGCGACTGACCATATGGGAAGTATTGCAGCATGGACATTGTTTATTATTCAATTTTTTTGGCAGTTTCCACACTTTTGGGCCATTGCATGGATTGGACATGAAGATTATGAAAAAGCAGGCATGAAAATGCTACCTAGTCAAGGTAAGGTAGGACAGTTTACAGCATCGCAATGCGTGCTTTACAGTGCAATATTAATCCCAATGAGTGCATTACCTATGGTTGCAGGATTGGGTGGATGGATTTCTGTTGTGGGTTTAATACTAGGAGCTTCGTGGATGTTGTACAAATCTATTTTATTCTTAAAAGATACATCAGATGCGAATGCTCGTCAAGTGATGTTTTCTTCATTTGTTTATTTGCCAGTTGTATTGATTACACTGGTGGTAGATAAGTATATCTAAGGAAATGAATTATCTGAAAATAATCTGATATTCATTTAGTTTCTGCAATGTAAACTTATATTTTCTTACTGTTGAAAGATTGGTATGTAAAATATACCCTCTTCATGGTATTGTGTCAATGTTTAAATCGATGGAAATTTGCATCATAAACTTTTAAACATTTAAAATTTAATACCATGAAAAAAACAATTTTAGCTTTATCTCTAGCAACATTTTTATTTGCTTCGTGCGAAAAAAAACCACAACGACAACACCAACTACAACAAACACAAATACAGGTACTCCTTCACCAGCACCGGCTAGCGGTGATGGTGCTATTGTTTCTGTTTTATCTGAAACCAAAACTGTTGTTTCTGGATTTTCAATTACGACGTTGTTAGGTACTGCTGTGGCTGTATTTGGTAATTTGGCAGGTGGAACTTACACCGATGCTGGTACCGTAACATTGAATACCAAATCATTGACAAAACAAAGCAACAATTCCTATGTGTTTACACCTTCTGCAACAGATATAACAGGTATTGATTTGTCAGGTAGTTTAAACTGGTCTGTAGGCGGGGGAAGTGGTGTTTCGGCATTTACATATGATGCATCTGCGCAAGGAATGCCAAGTGCAAATGAAATCAGCGGTAGTTTCACTACCATTAACTCAGCCAATAGCTTTACTTTAAGTACATCTGGAACTATTTCAAATTCGGATTCAGTTTACTTCCAATTGAGTGGACCTACAAGTACAGTTTTGAAACGTGTTGCAGGCAATACAAGTTCTGTTACGTTTTCAGCATCTGAAGTTCAAAGTGTAGGTAAGGGCAGTGGTATTGTAACTATTGCGCCTTGGAACTTGACAGTACAAACATTGGGTGGAAAACAAATCAATGTTGTGAACGAATTAGCATTGACTCGTATTGTAACCATAGAGTAGTTTATTTTTATACCAATTGTAATTATTATTTAGTCAAAAGACTAAATAATAATTTTACAATGGTAAATGCCGATATAAAATATTCATAGTACAAATGAGCGAAGTGAAATTTGGACTGTAGAATATTTATAATCGGTATTATTTATATAGGTTAGACCAACCCTAACCAAATCAACGAAGTCGTCAGTTCTATTGAGCTGGCGATTTTTTTTTGCTCAAAATATTTAGTTGAGTATTGTATTTCATGCATTTATAAACTTGTTTAAATTTGATGTTCTATATTTACTACGTGAATTTAAAGGGGCAATCAATACAGTTTTGGATAGTGCAAATAGGCTATCTCGTTTTGAGTGCTTTGTCAATATATTTTTATCAAGAGCGATTAAGTAGCGATACGAGTTATTATTTTTTTAAGACACTCAATACGCAATGGTTTCATATTGAACACGATCGCTATGTACTTGCTATAGCAGAGTTGCCAGTGGTTATTTTATCTAATCTAAATGTGCCACTTAAGTTTATCGCTATGGTATTTTCAGTTTGGCATCTGTTGTTTTTTTATATTATTGGATTTATAACTTATAGAATAGATAAAAATGCCAATGCATGGTTTGTGCTTTTATTGTCGCAAACTATTGGAATTGTATATGGATTTATAGGTCCAATATTTGAACAGTTTTATGGAACAGCATTAGCTGTTTTATTTTATGTTTTGTTGAGAAAGTACAGTGTGTTCAATTGGCCTTTACGCATTTTCTTGATGTTCTTATTTGCCATGGTAATACTTAGTCATCCCTTTAATGCTGTGTTGCTTGCATTTATGTTGGCAATAGATTTTACAACGTTTAAATCTATTAAAAAATATTGGCCTTTTGTCTTACTCATTCCTTTGTATGTATTATTTAAAAAGTTGAATGCAAGTACATACGAAAACGATAAGATGAATTGGATTTTTGATTTGGAACACAACAAAACCTATCAACTCCTTTTTCAACCAGAACATCTGTATTTGAAAGCCCGATTTTTTTGGTACTATTATAAGGAGGTTATTCTATTTTTTTCAATCACTTGGTGTTATTTTATTTGGTCAAAACAATATTTTAAATGGATAGTCTTCACGCTATTTTTTTTCGCTACATTACTGCTCATCAATTTTTGTTACAATATCGAAGAGTATTCTGGCTACTATGAACAAGTATATTTTTTAATCGTACCCATAGTTGTTGTTCCTTTTGTGTTTGAGGTTTGGAATGCCATCAAACATAAAACTGTTCTGTTAGGTTTTGGATTACTTAGTTTGATCATTTTTGGGTATAGAATGAATCAACAAGTCAATTATGCAAAAGCCTTTCAACAGAAAAGAAATCTAACAGCGCAATGGGTAGAACAAGCTCAATATTTACCAGGATGTAAATTTTATATCCCCTACGAATATTTTAAACACAATAGTCAATATGTCGATTGGGATATGCCATACTATAGTTTGCTTTATTCGGCTATGCATGAATATCCAAAACAAGTGACCATTTTTCCGATGGAAGATGAACCAAATAAACTTGTAAATACGCCTGAAAATGCATATTGGTTTAGAGGAGGTGAACTTAAAAAAGTTTCTTCGCTCAATCCCAATTACTTTAAATTATGCAATTCATCATACATAAATTTGTATAAGCAAAAGGGTAAAGAATAAACGATTTTTACTTCAATACAAATTTCAAACTTCTACACAAACGCGTTTTTTGATCGGGCGATTTGGCTAAAATATTATCAATCAAAACGGTATCGCCTTTATAGCCTCTTTCGTTAAAAGTAGCTATCCAATTCTTAGGTATGGTATCGCCTTTGCAACTAACAGAGGAATAATCCGTCACTACAATAGGCAGTCCTGTTGAATCTTGGTAAAGACCGCGCTCGGCATAAGTAAGATCAAAACTAATGACTTTACAATAGTTCATGGCACTATCTTTTGCACAAAGCGGCAAGCCTACAAGCTTTACAAATTGGTCTTTGTCTATAAAAGCCGAATCGGTTCTACTACATCCTAGATAGCTGATATAATTTGATTTATAAGCAGCTCCTTTCTGATTGCTTTCAGGTATTCCAAATGCTAGTAACCCAACGATGGTGACTAAAAGTATGCTATATTGTATCAATGAATGTTTCATACGCTTTAAATACTAAAGCAAGTTAAGACTTTCTTCAATGATTTTCAACTTTTCAATCGCATCTTGCTTCTTTTTAACTTCAATTTCTATGATTTCAGGTTTTGCATTTTGAATAAAGCGCTCATTGCCCAATTTTTTTTCTACACTGATTAGAAAACCTTGTATATAATCGCGCTCTTTTTCCAATTGCTCACGCTGTTGTGTTGTATCGATTTCTTTATCACTTGTGAGACTACATTGCATTTTGTCTACCATAAACGAAATCGATTTTTCGACAGGTTCGGTTACAAATGCTATTGACTCTGCAAAACTTTGTTTTTGTAACACTGTTAAGATTGTCGTCAATTCTTGCTGATAAGTTAGAGGCAACTGAATAGCTATCGGATCTTTAGGTTTTAAGTTTTGCTTGATGCGCACATCTCGAATGGCTGTAATCATTTTTTGCAAAACATCGCCCTGATGTAACAAAGCTTCATTAGTTTCTACGCTCGTTGGCATGCTACTGATGGTAATGTCATCGCCAGCGTTTCTTTCGCGCAAAGCATGGTAAACTTCTTCTGTAATAAATGGCATAAATGGATGCAACATTTTCATCAAGGCTTCAAAAAAGTTAAATGCTTGTTCGATATTGAATTGATTGATAGGTTGGTCTTGTGCAGGTTTAATCCATTCCAAGAACCAGCTACAATAGTCGTCCCAAATCAATGAATAAACCTTTTTTAAAGCTTCGCTCAATTTAAATTCCTTGATATCTTGTTCTATGACCTGTTGTACTTCATTCAATCGCTGTTCAAACCACAGACTTGGAAATTGAGCCTCTTGGCTTTCGTCGACTATGCGTTCCTTTTCATTTAAAATATGCAACAACTTCAATGCATTCCATATTTTGTTGCCAAAGAGTTTGCCTTGTTCTATACCACTTTCGTCAAAAAGCAAATCATTGCCAGCAGGTGAAGCGATCATAATACCAAAGCGAACAGCATCGGCACCAAACTGATCGATCAAGCCAAGCAAATCAGGGCTATTGCCCAATTGCTTACTCATTTTTCGACCTTGCTTGTCGCGTACCATACCAGTAAAATACACATCCTTAAAAGGTATTTGTTGTTTGAATTCAAACCCAGCCATAATCATACGAGCAACCCAAAAGAAGATAATGTCTTGCCCAGTAACCAATGTGGTAGTTGGATAATAATAATTGACTTCGTCATTGTTAGGATGGCTAATGCCTTTAAAAACTTCCATTGGCCACAACCACGATGAAAACCAAGTATCCAAACAATCTTCATCTTGAGTTAAGTTGAGGTTT
>JBILCF010000098.1:0-10227 GCA_044353325.1 Chitinophagaceae bacterium
CAAAGAACACGATCTTTGGGTATATTAATCCTTATCTAATTATTATACAAAGCCACCTTTTAGGTGGCTTTTTTTATGGATATTTTATTTGTTTGAATCCGATTCCTTTCTTTTCAATATATTTGTACGATAACAAAATTTTTATATGTTAGAACTTCATTCTAAATTACAAGACGAATCAAAGCAAGGAACTGCTTTGGAATCGACTATTAATCAAACTGCACAAAAGAAATTTTTTATTGAAAGTTATGGTTGTGCTATGAATTTCAATGATAGTGAAATTATCGCTTCTATTTTACACAATGAAGGATATGGTTCTACCAAAAATCTTGATGAAGCAAATTTAATTTTATTAAATACATGTTCAATACGTGATAAAGCAGAACAAACAGTTCGTAATAGATTAATTCATTTTAAAGGATTAAAAAAACGGAAGCGTTCATTGTTAGTTGGAGTATTAGGTTGTATGGCTGAACGCTTAAAGGAAAAACTATTAGAGGAAGAGAAACTTGTTGATTTAGTCATAGGTCCTGATGCTTATAGAACACTTCCAGCATTGATTGATGATGCTGTAAGCGGGCAGAAGGGCGTAAATGTATTGTTGAGTAGAGAAGAAACGTATGCAGATATAAGCCCTGTTCGTTTGGATGACAATGGCGTAAGCAGTTTTGTCAGTATTATGAGAGGATGTAACAATATGTGTAGTTTTTGTGTTGTACCATTCACGCGTGGTAGAGAACGGAGTAGAGATGCTGCTTCAATTGTCGAAGAAGCTAAAGTGCTCTTTGAACAAGGATATCGAGAAGTAACTCTTTTAGGACAAAATGTAGATAGTTATAGATGGGAAAATGAATCTAACAATGAATATGTTTCATTTGCTCAATTACTTGAAATGGTAGCATTGATTCATCCTGATTTACGAATACGTTTCAGTACATCTCACCCTAAAGATATCACAGATGATGTGTTGTTTACTATAGCAAAACACGATAATATTTGTAATTATATTCATTTGCCTATTCAAAGTGGAAGTACCCGCGTGTTACAACTCATGAATAGAACTTATACCAAAGAGTGGTATTTGCACAAGGTTGCTCGTATTCGTGAAATTATTCCTAATTGCGGTATTAGTACCGATATCATTACAGGATTTTGTACTGAAACTGACGAAGATCATCGCGAGACATTAGAGGTTATGGAAATTTGTAAATTTGATTTAGCGTATATGTACGCATATAGTGAACGTCCAGGTACTTTAGCTGCAAGAAGATATACGGATGATGTTCCAGGAGATTTAAAAAATACAAGATTGAGTGAAATTATTACTTTATTTAGAAAACATAGTTTGATTAGCAATCAAAATGATGTTGGGAAAATACATACCATATTAGTTGAAGGTGAATCTAAAAAGAGTAAACATGAACTTTGCGGTCGGACAGATACGAACAAAATGGTTATTTTTCCTAAGGGAAATCATCAAAAGTGTGACTACGTGAAAGTTCGTATCACAGATTGTTCTTCGGGAACATTGCGTGGAGAATTGGTTTAGCGTTGTTCTATAGTATTTCTATATTCTGACCAACATTGAGTTTTTGAAGTACCGCTTCCATTGATTTTGTATTTGGTGCTAAACTGTAATTAGAAATATCTTGAACAGCAAATTGCAATTCTTCGATTTCTTTGGATATCATAGGGTTGTCAAGTTTAGCTTGATGTACAACTTGGTGAGTTTCTTGATCAAGCTCATTTAAAACATAAAGTAATAAATCATTCGGTGTAAATTTTTGCATGTTTGGTTTGTTTTATACTAAACGATGAAAATGATTATAACGTATTTATCAATTTTGCATTTACATAACATTAACAATTATATATGTAATAATTATTTAAACATGTTTTGTTTGTTTGTAATTAATTACTTTGTAGACAATCTAGTTTCAATATAAATGTTATTATAAATAGCTTTTAATTGGATTAATTATTCTTTTAAATTTATCTCAGATGAAATTTGTAATTTAAACTGTTCTTTTTTGAAAGTTGGATTCACAATGATTGTATTATACGTCTTTGTTCCTTCAGCGGTATTGACTTTTTTGGGAAATAAATAACCATCTTTATGTTTTTGGTATTCGAGATAAGTACGCATATCTTCAGACGCACTATTGATTGTTGTACGCATAAATATCAACCATGTTTCTGGATCTAAATAACAATATTCTTGTTTGTTAGATTTGTATTGTATGAGTAGTTTAATGTAATTTTTATTGTTAAAAAACTCTTCATTTATAAAGATTATTCGTGTTTCATTTTGTGTAGCTTGCACAAAAGGATCATCTAATTCGGATGTATGGATATAGAGATTTATCTCTGACGAATCAAGTGACAAAACTTTAGGTTTTAAATTGTCGGGGAGGTATTTCCAGCCTTTAGTTTCGTTGACTAAAATGAAATAGGATTTTGAAGTATCAGAAACAGTTCGTCCCATGTAATGAATATCTTGCCTATAGTTTTTATGATACTGAAAATGAACTTTACTCGAAATGATGACACCTTCGTTTTCGGTTGTAGTTTCTATTTGCAAAGATTTTATTTTAGTCCATTTTTCCTCTCCACCAATAGCTATCAAATGTTTTTGAATATAACTTGATGCATCTTGAGCCCATGTTTCATTGATCAAGCAAAGGAGAAAAAGTGCGAATAAAAATGTAGATATTTTACTTTTCATGCAAATAAGAATTAATATGTTTTTGTCATAGATGATGGAATATGTATAATATAGTTTGCGCTACCTTTGGCATCTGTTTTAAAATCTTCAATAGATTCCGATTCGATAGTATTGATTGTAACGATGTCTAAATTAGGATTTGACTGTCTCAAATACCAAACAATACTTTCATAATTGTTGCTGTGGTAAGAGCCATTATAATGAATAAATGTATGGCCTGTTTTGAAATGTTTGAGAATAAAATGTGCCATTGTTGCATCTTTACTAGCTTGGGATAGTTTAAGATTTTCACCTCCATGACCGCCTGTGGCTTTACTGATTTCTTTATAACAAGCAAGATTTGAATCGTAGGCGAAAGGCAATGGACAAATCCATTGTTTTGCTTCTATGCTTATACTATCTAGTGATTTTATGCCTCTATTAAATACCATATTGGCATAGCGGCGAGGAATATTTGTGGCTATAAACTCCAGTTTATTTTTCTTGGCCATATCCAATAATGGTTTATAATCTGTGGTGTAATTAGGCCAGTCTTTGGCTTCATCTTTAAATGTTTTGTCTGTAATAAATCCATTTAAATATTCATTAAGGATAAGTTGATCATCTGATTCAAACATCTCAGCACCTAATATTAAATTTTGTTTTTTTGATTCCAACAAATCAACCGTTATTTCATATTCGAGCCAATGGGCTATAGGGTTGTTGTGCAATTCGCCAAACAAAATGATATCTGCTTCATTGAGTCGTTCGAGCATTCTTGTATAGTTTGAAACCTTGCCATTGATTTCATAGATCGAATACGCTTGTTTGTCAGATGAAAAACTCATGCTTATAAAAGATAAACATAGTGCAATGGAGAATGGTGTGATTTTAAACATAAATGTGAAAATTGAATTCGAATGTACAAAAAAATAAAGAATAAAAAGAGAGTCAATTGATTTAACTGATCAGTATAGTCTGTTTCTTACAATCGCTCGCTTGTTTGCTTCACCATACGGTCCTTCCATTCCAAGAAATCACCTGCTATGATGTGTAACCGAGCTTGTTTAACTAAATGAAGATAGAATGCCAAATTTTGAATGCTTGCCAATTGCAATCCCAATAATTCATTGACAGAAAATAAATGCCTTAAATATGCCTTAGTATAATTCAAGCTTGCAAAACAATCTAAACCATCATCCAAACAACTAAAATCATTTTCCCATTTTTTGTTTTTGATATTGATGATGCCATGTGTTGTAAATAACATGCCATTCCGCCCATTACGAGTTGGCATGACACAGTCAAACATGTCAATTCCCAAGGCTATGTTTTCAAGAATATTAGCAGGAGTGCCAACACCCATTAAATAGCGTGGTTTGTCTTTGGGTAAAATGGAACAGACTAATTCACTCATTTCATACATTTTCTCAGCCGGTTCCCCTACACTCAATCCACCTATGGCATTGCCATCACATTCCATACTCGCTATAAATTCAGCACTTTGTATCCTCAAATCTTTGAAGGTGCTACCTTGTACGATTGGAAATAAACTTTGATTGTAATTATACAATGGTGTAGATTCGTTTTTATGTTTCACACAGCGAGCGAGCCATCTATGAGTCAATTGCATAGACTTTTCGGCATAATCATACTCACATGGATATGGCGTACATTCATCAAAGGCCATAATGATATCTGCACCAATACTACGCTGAATATCCATTACGCCTTCAGGAGTAAACATCAATTTGGAACCATCGATATGGGAGCGAAACTCTACTCCTTCTTCTCGTATTTTGCGAATGGTGCTGAGACTAAAAACCTGAAATCCGCCACTATCTGTTAGGATAGGTTTGTGCCAATTGTTGAATTTGTGCAAGCCGCCTGCTTGTTCTATGATTGAAGTGCCCGGACGTAGGTATAAATGATAGGTATTACCCAGTATAATTTGTGCTTGGATGTCGTTTAATAAGTTTTCTTGGGTTACACCTTTAACTGTGCCAATCGTTCCAACAGGCATAAATATAGGTGTTTCTATTTCTCCGTGATCCGTTATAAGCTTGCCAGCACGGGCTTTTGAATTTTTATCTTCAGCGATTAATTGAAATTCCATATTCTCGTATTATTTTTGAAGGCTATGCCTCCCTTATCAATCGATTTTATTGTTTTTTGCCTATTGGCTTTTTTTGTTTTAATCCAATTAGGTTATTTCGGATTTATTTTCTCACGACTTGCGTTTTACAAACCAAAAGACAAACTTGAAGCTTCGCCTCAAGTAACTGTTTCGATTATTCTTTGTGTATTTAATGAGGAGGCAAATCTACTAAAAAATCTGCCTTTATTACTCGATCAGCAGTATTTTAAAAATGGCAAACCCAATTTTGAAGTATTGGTTGTTAATCACAATTCTCAAGACGATACTTTTTATTTACTCAATAGGATGAAGGAACAATTCCCGCATTTGTCTGTCTTACATTTGACCCAAGACGCAAAGTTGATTCCGGGTAAAAAATTCCCACTATCGATGGGCATCAAACAAGCTGCACACGAACATATGCTATTGACCGATGCTGATTGTGTACCAGCAAGTGATCAATGGTTGTCGCTAATGGCAGCAGGTTTTTCAGATACTAAAAAAATTGTATTGGGTTATAGTCCTTATGTGGAATATCCTGGTAGTTTGAATAGACAAATTCGCTTTGAAACTGCACATTCAGCAATACAATATTTATCATACGCATTGGCAGGTTTAACCTATATGGGGGTTGGTCGAAATTTAGCTTATGTCAAAACTTTATTTAATCAAAATAAAGGATTCTCGTCGCACAATCAAATAACATCTGGCGACGACGATTTATTTATCAATCAAATAGCGACAGCACATAATACAACTATTGTTATCGATCCAGATGCATTTACATATTCCGAACCTAAGAAAACGAGTGAGGAATGGGCATTTCAAAAATCAAGACATTTAAGCACAGGTAAGTATTACCAATTCAAACATCAATTTTTGTTGGGCTTATATGCCTTTAGTCATTTCGGAACTTGGCTTATGTTGTTTACGTCTATCGTTTTTCATCAGTACCTTATAGTGGCAGTATGCTTATTTTTATTGCGATGGATTGTTCAATGGTTTATTTTTCAGCGTTGCTTTGCCAAACTTGACGCGAGCAATTTGACCAATTGGATCCCCTTGTATGATGCGTGGTTGCTCTTGTACAATATCAAAAACAGTCCTTCTATCTTCTTTAAAACTCAAAAAAAATGGAAATAATTCAACAATACTTTGCAGATTTTTCGCCCAAACAATTGGCTCAATTCAATCAGTTGGAAGGCTTGTACAAAGAGTGGAACGAAAAAATAAATGTCATTTCGCGAAAAGATATTGATAGTTTGTACACGCGCCACGTCTTGCATTCCTTGGTTATTGCTGCTGTGTTCGACTTTGCAGATGGTCAGCGTATTGTAGACATAGGTACAGGTGGTGGATTTCCAGGTATTCCTTTAGCAATATTTTTTCCAGAAGTAGAATTTGTATTGGCAGACAGCATTCGTAAAAAACTCAATGTCGTCAACGAAGTTGTTCAAGCCCTTCAACTCACCAATGTCAAAACACATTGGGGAAGGGTAGAAGATATCCCTCAAAAAAATAGTTTTGACTTTGCTGTCAGCCGCGCAGTTGCACCAGTAGGTGATTTATGGAATTGGTGTAAACCGCTTATCCGCAAAGGACGTAAAGCAGAATTTGATAATGGATTAATTTGCCTAAAAGGCGGAGACCTTCACGAAGAAATATCGGCTTCGGGTTGTAAACCAATGATGTGGCATATCTTCGATTTGTTTCGCGAAGAGCTATTCAAAGATAAATTTATGCTCTATGTAAAACGGTAGATTATTGATCCCAATACTTATTTCCGCCCCATTTTACAGATTGTACATTCAGTATTTTGATGTTTCTAAAATCGGTATCATATCGATAAATAAATACTACTGCAGTAAGATTTCGCTGATCCAATTGCTGTAAATCTACATCCTCAAACGTATAACGATTTATCGTAGGGTTCTCTATTTCGGATTTTAGGTCAATGGCTATACCAGCATCGTCAGGAAATGTTTTGCTTACAATATGATTATGTTTAAACACATCCGTCGCACCTACTTGAAACAAAGCAGCTAAACTATCTTGTACCAAATACATTCCTATACGCGTATCGCCAAGTATGGGTGTTTTGCGGGCAATGTACACTTGCAGTTGACCTTTCGTAGTCGAACTGTTTGTTGATTCGAGCGACATACATAACTGTGCATCTTGTATCAACGATTGATCTATAGTATTCGTCCAGTTGGGTTTTGACAAGAGTGTATAATTCGTTTCGCCATTGAGCGCATTGTTCGCTGGTGTCCGATTCAACGCTGCTCGAGGCGTGGCTATCAAACCGCCCAGCATCGTAGTGAGTAAATCAGTATAGGGCGTTTCAAGCCAATCGTCTTCATGAAAGTTGGCTAATATCAAACGCTTTCCATACATCGATTTCAATTGTGCTAAATCAATTGCATGTTGCAAGGTTGCAGCATTGGTTTCGGATACAAAACTCTCCATCAATACATTTTGACGAAATACACTCGGTAATACCTCAAATGGATTTTCGGTAGGCGTAATAATAGGTACTTGAGGTTTGCAACCCAACAAGAGTACCATAGCGCAAACAAAATACAGTAGGTGTTTAAGCATCACAGGTAAAAATACGTCATGAAATGCAATTGGGTACAAAAATGATGGAATGAATTTTTAAGAAACAAGCTATATTCTTTATTCTTCTATTTTTTATCTACATTTGCTTCATACATGACAAGACGTATGTCTGTTTTGTTTAGATTTAATCGGCAACTAGATTGTGGGTTTAAGTAAAAGACAATTTGAATATATTCTAAATATTTATAGTTAAAATAAATTCGATGGCTTATCGTTTAGCTTTCTTTGAATATTTTTTTCGAAACATATCAAAATAATTTAGAGAGGCTGTAACTCGGTGTCTGTTAATTGTCATATTCTCGTTATTTGATAGCGGTATCGAATAACCATAATAGACACCTAAAAAACCACATAGCGTAAGGCCGGGCTCTAACAATAATCTAGAGTCGACATGTTTATGGTTGAAACTGAAATAATTTACAGCGCTGACTCGAGCAGAAAGTGCTAATATATTTAACTCATAACCAATTTTTGGGGCTAAAAAGAAGTCATTGTATGTTTTGGTGAATTCTATTCCCCCAAAAATATTTTGATTACCTAGTAAATATTCGTAATCCCGAACATGTTTGTTTGAGAGCTTTTCGGGTAGATCTGATTTCATAAACGCGACTTCGCCAAAAAAATTATTATGCGTTCCTATCGATACTTTTATACCACCTTGCCCATTCCAAGGATATTCATCCCACATCGCAGGATTTAGCAATGGAGTTTTCTTTTTTCTTGCGAAATAGCTCCATATGATTTAAACAGAATGACAAGAAATACCAAAAGTGAAGAATTGATTTTCATAGATTTTAACGTCTTGAATTTAATACAGTTTCTATTTTATTGTGTAAATTATCTTTAATACAAATATTCATAGTTTCATTATTTTTTTAATTCATAAGTTTTTCTGTACTAATTTAAATATTATTACCATGCCGACAATTTACTTCAATTCGTCACAGCCTTTAATCCAACAATAGAGCCTATTAAGGTAAATAAGAAAAAGATTCTCAACATCGTTGCAGGTTCTTTAAATACCAATATACCGACTAGTACGGTGCCTACAGCACCAATGCCTGTCCAAACAGCATACGCTGTGCCAATTGGAAGTGTTTGTGTTGCTTTGATCAAGAGTGCCATACTGCAAGTTAGCGTTGCTAGAAAGCCTATATACCAAAGATACATCTCGTTGCCTGAGGTTTCTTTTGCTTTGCCAAGGCAAAATGCAAATCCAACTTCAAATAATCCTGCTACAATCAATAGTATCCAATTCATAATTTATATTTTTATTCCTAAAAAGTAATTGCAACTTATATATTCAAGTTTCAATGTTTTATTTCTTTAAATACTACTAAAGATACTATTGTTTTGGCAAGAATGACTATCTGATGATAGTTTGCTAAATTGTTGAACGAATTTCAATATATCAATGTTTCAATGTTATTTTAAGAATATAATTTAATGTGTATTAATAAATACATTATAAGCATCTTTAGCTTGTTCGCTTTCAAATAAAGCAGTATGGCCATTGTCAGCTGGTTCAAGAAATTGACTGTTTTGGCATGTTATGCAATCTAGAATTTGTTGCTTAAATGTTGGCCACGAATACATTTGAATAGGGGTGTCTTTTAATCCTTGAACAAAAAGTATAGGGGATTTAAATCCATTGGTAAAATTAAGCAATGAGCGTTCGTAGTATGCTGTAGGATTTGTAGTTGTAGTGCCATATGTATTTTTAAGCAATGTACAGGTAATGCCATTGGGTATTTGTCCATTTTCTTCGAGTTGACAACGGTAGACTAAATTGAGTGGACCAGGTCCATTGGCTATCACGCCATTGGTTTCGTGCATGGTATTTAATCGTGTTACAAGATAGCCACCTTGAGAATGACCTCCTAAAAATATTTTTTTGACCGTAATGCCGAGTTCTTGACTAGCTTTGTATTTGACCCAAAGTAATGCAGCTTCAGCATGAGCTATATTATCACCCATCAATAAATTCTCTTCGGGATAAGCAACACTCACAAACATGATATCGGTTCGGCTCGTAATTTTTTTAAATGCTTCGAGAGCGTTGTTGGCTGCTTCAAGTATTTTGTCGTCAAACATCACAGTGCCATGATAAAGTAATATCACATCGACTTCATTGTTGACTGGTTTGTCTATCACAACATCAACTTGTACGCCATTGTAGCTGATAGTTTTAGTTGTGGTATAGGCTACACTTGGGATTTGCACCTTCGTGTCTTTGCAGGAAATAACTGAGCAGATTAGCAGTAGAATGGGAAGTAGAAATAGTCGAGGCATGGTTGTTGTATAAGTGAATGTTATGGACTCAAATTTAAAACAAAAGTTTAAAGAATCAGCGAGAATTAAATTAACTCTTGAATGAGTTTAAGACTTTGAGGTTTTCAAATACTCACCAGCCTAAGTGTTGTGATTTTTTAAAAACAAAATCTGAAACAGTATCACAGTAATAGGTCGTAGTCATGCCATGATCTAAAATTTCTTTACCAAAGGATTCGGTTTGAAACTTGCAAGTATACACACGTTGACCTTTGTAATAGAGTGCTGCTTTGCCAGAGGTGAAATTTTGCATGATTAGATTTTCCAATTTAGGTAAGGTGTAAATATTGCTGTATTCAGCGGAGTCTGTATCAAAACGTATTTTACGCAAGTCAAATCCATTGGATGTATGCTTGAGTATTTCAGCCGCTTCATGATATTTTCGTGCAGTTTCATAATACACTTTAGATCCATTACTGTCTGTAAATGTATA
>JBILCF010000229.1:0-3397 GCA_044353325.1 Chitinophagaceae bacterium
ATTTTTTGCCTTTAAATCAAAGCAGGTTAAAAAAAATCCCACCATTTGGTGGGATTCAATATAATGTGTAATGATTATCTTATTCTGCTGCAGGAGCTTCAGTTTCAGCAGTTGGAGTTTCTGTAAGTGGAGTTTCCTCTACCGCAGGTGTTTCAGCTACTGGAGCTTCTTCTACTGCCGGAGCTTCTTCCGCTACTGGAGTTGCTACAACTTCTTCTACTTTTTTGATCATCGGTTGAATACGAGATGCTGCTTTTGCTTTTTTGTGTTTGTCTTGGCGTTCTGCTACCAACACTTCGTGTGATGCATTCCAAGTTTCAAATTTTTGCAAAGCTGTTGCTTCGTCAAACAAACCAAGTTTTACACCTCTCATTAAGTGTTTCATGTAGTTAACACCTTTGAAAGAAAGGATACGATTTACCGTATGAGTAGGTTCAGCACCACGGCTTAACCAATGTAGGGCACGTTCGTTGTTGACTTGGATAGTTGCTGGAACAGTCAATGGATTGTAGGTTCCTAATTTTTCGATAAATTTACCATCGCGACGAGATGTAGAGTTCGCTACTACGATGAAATAAAATGGGCGTTTCTTAGCGCCATGACGTTGAAGTCTGATTCTTACTGACATAAATAATAGAAATTATTTTAGTTTGTGATTAAAAAAATGTTTAAGGAGTGCGAAGGTAGTGCTATTTTTTAAGATTTGGGTTTTATTTATAGTTTATTTTCTGTCAATACCGATTATTAATGTTCTATTGTTCAAATTTCACTTCGTTCTTTTGAGTTATGAATATTTTATATCAGCATTTACTCTAGTTCTAAAGACTTGATGAAATTATAATATTAGGCCTGTCTCGAAAAATACGGAGACTAAATTATAATTACAATCTCAATAACTCGGTGCAATTACAAAAATCATCCTTTAAATATTTAATAATAATTAATATATAAATGGAACATTAGTCTCATCTAGTTTATTTTCCACTTTTTTGTTGATAAAAAAGTGGAGCAAAAAATCAAGGCTGTCGAAAAATAGCTAAAAATGACAGCTTTTTGTCGGAAATAAAAAAGCTATGCAACTAAGTAATCTTTAGCATCGAAAATGGGTAGATTTAACAATTGAACTTTTTCGGAGCAGCTAGCGATTGTTTTTATTTCTTTCGACAAAAAACTATCATTTTCTTAACGCTATTTTCCTAAGGCCAACTTTAAATTCAAAATAGCACTCGAAATTTTAAATCTTATTTATTCCTTTAACATCAAGTTATATTCTGTTTTCTATTTTCCTAAACATTGTAGAAATTGATAGAACAACTAAATATTTAACCATACATTTCATTTAGATGGTGTATTTTTGGCCCTTCATGATAAAGTTTTTAGAACATTTTGGCAAGTACCTCATCATGTTGGGTGGTATGTTTTCAAAGCCCGAAAATGCACGTGTATATTGGAAAGAGTTTGTGCATCAATGTTACGAAATAGGCATAGGTTCAATGGGTATAGTTGTTATTATTTCTATATTCTTAGGTGCAGTTACCACCGTTCAGACGGCTTATCAGTTAATCAGTCCCTTGGTGCAAAAGTACGTTATTGCGCAAATTATTCGGGATAGTACCTTTTTGGAGCTTTCACCCACGGTAGTTTGTATTGTACTTGCAGGTGTGGTTGGTTCCAAAATAGCCTCTGAGTTGGGCAATATGCGCGTGAGCGAACAAATAGATGCGTTGGAAATCATGGGTATCAATACCAAAACATATTTGATTTTGCCTAAAATTGTTGCATCATTCTTAGTGATACCATGTTTAATTATTATCTCTATGTTTTTGAGCGTTTGGGGAGGATATTTGGCTGGTACATACAGTGGTATCATTTCTGATCAACAGTTTACCCAAGGCTTATTAAAAGATTTTGTACCCTTTAATCTAACTTTTGGATTAATTAAATCATTTACGTTTGCATTTATCATTTCCAGTATTTCGGCCTATTATGGATACAATGTCAAAGGCGGTGCACTTGAAATTGGTCAAGCTTCTACCACATCTGTTGTTGTGAGTTGTGTTCTGATTTTATTTGCCGATTATGGATTGGCGGCATTGTTACTTTAGTTTACATCTTATAGTTTTATAACTTGCTATTTGTTAAAGTTAAGTATTAAATTTTCGCCGCAGCTTGTGTTTGTTTGTCTAATTCTATTTTATTGCTGAGTTTTATAGTATAACTTCACGCTTCTATTTGCTTACGCATTTAGATAAAGAACACTACATTATATAATTACAACTTATTGAGCATGAAAAAAGTTAGAAAGAGCGATGCGCTCGATTATCATTCCAAAGGAAGACCCGGGAAAATAGAAATTGTACCTACTAAAGAAACCAAGACTCAACGCGATTTGGCTTTGGCTTATTCGCCAGGTGTGGCAGAGCCTTGTATGGAAATATTCCGAAACCCAGAAAATGTATATAAATATACCACAAAAGGCAATTTAGTGGCTGTGGTTACAAATGGAACGGCCGTACTTGGATTGGGCAATATTGGACCATTGGCTTCTAAGCCTGTCATGGAGGGAAAAGGATTATTATTTAAAATTTATGCTGATATCGATGTCTTTGACATCGAATTGGATGCCAACAATGTCGAAGATTTTATTCGAACGGTCAAAGCCTTGGAGCCAACATTTGGTGGTATCAACCTTGAAGATATCAAAGCCCCAGAGTGTTTTGAAATCGAGGAGCGATTAAAAAAAGAAATGAATATTCCTGTCATGCATGACGATCAGCATGGTACGGCTATCATATCTTCTGCTGCTTTGCTCAATGCCTTGGAGATACAAGGTAAAGATATCAAAACAGCCAAATTTGTGGTTAGTGGTGCAGGTGCCTCGGCTATGGCATGTTGCAAATTGTATATCAAGCTCGGCGCGAAATATGAAAACTTTGTGATGTTTGACAGTAAAGGTGCTATTACCAAAGATCGTAAAGACTTAGATGCTGGCAAACAAAAATTTGCGACAGCACGAAAAATAAAAGGCTTGGAAGATGCTATGAAAGGTGCCGACGTGTTTATTGGTCTTTCAAAAGGTGGTGTTGTAAACGCTAAAATGCTGAAAGGTATGGCACCGCAGCCCATTGTTTTTGCGTTAGCCAATCCTGATCCTGAAATAGATTATGAAACAGCTATCAAAGCTCGCCCAGATGTGATAATGGCTACTGGCAGAAGCGATTATCCGAATCAAGTCAATAATGTATTGGGTTTTCCTTACATATTCAGAGGAGCACTGGATGTTCGAGCACGCAATATTAATGAAGAAATGAAATTGGCAGCGGTGAAAGCATTAGCTGCTTTGGCCAAAAAGCCAGTTCCCGATATTGTAAATTTAGCTTATCAGGAAAAAAACTTG
>JBILCF010000099.1:0-10105 GCA_044353325.1 Chitinophagaceae bacterium
AACAATCAAAAAATCAAAACAATTAACCTGCTATGCAAATTTTTTGATAAAAAAAAGAGATGTCAGCAAAAGATTACAAATCGTCAAATTCATATAAAGGATCTAAATGATCTTCATACGTCATAGTACATATTTCTTTGATTAAGCCATCTTCTAAACTATAAACCCAACCATGAATTTCAGGACTTTTTTTATTCTTCCAAGATCGTTGTACTATACTTGTTTTAGCTAAGTTCATAACTTGCTCTTCAACATTCAGCTCAATTAATTTATTTAATCGATCTTCAGGTTTAGTTTGAAAGTCAATCATATCTCTGTGCATCCTATATACATCTTTAATGTTTCGAATCCACTTATTGATCAAGTCGAAATTATGCCTAGACATAGCAGCTTTTACACCACCACAGCCGTAGTGTCCACAAACTATAATATGTTTCACATCAAGATGGTCTACAGCATATTCTAACACCGCTAGCAAATTCATATCCGTATGAACAACCATATTAGCAATATTCCTATGTACAAAAATTTCTCCAGGCTGTGTACCGGTAATTCTATCAGCTGGCACCCTACTATCGCTACAACCTATCCATAGAAAATCTGGTTTTTGAAAATTAGATAATCGGGTGAAAAACTCTGGATCGTCTTTAACAACCGAAGCTGCCCATTCTTTATTATTTTCAATTAACTTATCGTACTCTTTAGATTTTTTACTTTTCATGATTTAATATTTTATTGTTTATGCATTTATTTTTAATTAGAGTGCACATGTTGTGCATCTGCCATTTTATATTCTTCTTTAAAATTAATTAATTGAACTTCAATGTTTTTATCTTTCGAACCAAAATTCACAAAATCTTTGATTAATTCCAGGACATCATAGTCGATATATACAGTATTTTTGGCATCTATTATAACCTTACAATTATTGGGCAAATGCGACAAGGTTTGTTTAATGGCTGCTTTGTTTAAAAAAGAAACTTCTTGAGCCAAATCTATAGTAATCGTTTCGCCTTCATGATGATCTTCTGTTTTAAAAAAATAAGCAAGTTTCATATTTCCTCTTAAAATAAAGAAAATACTTACGACCAAGCCAATACCAACTCCTTTCAACAAATCTATTCCAACTACTGCAATAGCAGTGACAATAAATGGTATAAACTGAAATTTACCAGCATCCCACATGTGCTTAAATACTTTTGGACTTGCCAGCTTCAATCCTATCATGATTAAAATAGCAGCCAAACAAGCCATTGGTATTTTGTTTAACAATGATGGTATTAGAACCACAGCCAAAAGAAGAAAAATACCATGTGCAATAGCAGAAAATTTGGTTCGAGCACCTGCATTTACATTTGCGCTTGTTCGAACTATAACAGAAGTCATTGGAATTCCGCCAATCATGCCAGCAAGAATATTACCAATCCCTTGTGCCTTCAATTCCATGTTTGCACTTGAATAACGTTTTAAAGGATCCATTTTATCGCCTGCTTCTAAGCACAACAATGTTTCAATACTTGCTACTGCAGCTATCGTTGCAGCTGTTATCCATACTGCTGGGTTTGTAAATGCTGCAAAATTTGGAAAACTAAATTGTGTAAAAAACTCACTCAATGAAGAAGCTGTTGGTAATTTAACTAAATGTTCTTCGGAAATGAGTAAAGTTGAATTTGTAACACGAAATAATTCATTCATTAAAATACCAACAATTACCACGATAAGAGCACCAGGAATTGCTTTTATTTTCTTTAAAAAAGCAACTTTATTAAAAGCTACCAATATCGCCAACGATACCATTGTAACTAATATTATACCATTGTGTGCATAATTAAATGAATGAATAATTTCTCCAAAAAAACCTTGGTCAGCTTTATCTAATAGTTCATAGGAATAAAAATCACCTTCATGACCTTTATCGTAACCTATTGCATGCGGTAATTCTTTCTTTATGATTATTATACCTATGGCAGTCAACATACCTTCAATTACTCCAGACGGAAAATAACTAGAAATACTACCCGCTTTTGCAAAACCAAGTATTAATTGAAATACACCAGCCAATACAACCGAGAGTAAAAATGTCTCATACCCCAAATTGGTTACAGCTGCTAAAATAATAGCTATAAGTCCCGCTGCAGGTCCAGAAACACTTAAATTTGAATTACTTAAAAAACCAACAACTATACCGCCAATTACGCCAGTAATAATTCCTGCAAATGGTGGTGCACCTGATGCCACTGCAATACCTAAACATAATGGTAATGCAACTAAGAAAACGACTAAACCCGAAAGGGTATCTGTTTTCATAAATGAAAACATTGAATTTTTATTATTCATTCTAATTTTTGAAATTTAAGAAAGGGAGTCCCTTGTACACTTTAAAGAAGTGTGAAAATCAATTTAACTAATGGACTTAAGCATTAGGAGGTGGTGTAAATATTGGATTAGCATGCCGCGAATGCACTGACTCGTTTTCGGCATAATAATTCAAACCACTTGATTTTAAGCAAATATTAATCGTCACAAAGTCGTGACTAATACTGTGAAAATAAGCATTAAAGTTAGTTTCTTCCTCTGAGTCTTCGTCATTGCACTCTTCCTCCATCATAGAATTCAAAGCCTTTTTAAGATTTGAGGCCACGTCATTGTCACTTGCACTTTGACTTACATGACTAAACAGTATGATAACGTTGTTTGTTCCTGAGACCAAAACAAAAGCAAAAAGAAAAAACGATATGAAAGAAATTAATTTCAATTGGTGCAATAATAAGAAATTTTGAACGATTTTAAATGTTTTATATGATAAAATTAAATCATGTTTTATCTAATCATTCGTTGACTGATTGGTATTAATCTGTCACATTTGATACTTTAACCAATTTGGTTTGTTACAGTAATTTACCTTTTTATATTATTGTTCGTCTGAATATATTTTTATCGCATTTAAAACTTTGTATACATAAATTTATTGATTAAGATGAAAATCTAAACCATATACAATTTATCCAATTTCTTAAAAGCCCGTAATTTCTATTTTTTCAAAAATAAATTGTTTAGATTTTACAACTTCCCATTTTTAATTTCTTCTACTACATTCGGATCGAGTAAAGTAGAAACATCACCCAAATTTTCGGTTTCACCTTCTGCTATTTTGCGCAATATGCGTCGCATAATTTTTCCACTTCTTGTTTTGGGCAAACCTGATACAAACTGAATTTTATCGGGTTTGGCAATAGCACCAATCAATCTTGCAACAGTTTGATTAATATCTTGAGTGATTAAGTGCTTATCGTCCATGACGCCACTAAAAATAACATAAGCATAAATCCCTTGTCCTTTGATATCGTGAGGATAACCTACAATAGCACTTTCTACAACACCAGTATGCATGTTGATTGCATTCTCAACTTCGGCTGTTCCGATGCGATGTCCACTTACATTCAATACATCGTCGACTCTTCCTGTAATTCTATAATTGCCATCTGCATCTCGTAAACATCCATCACCTGTGAAATACATATTTTCATACGTAGAAAAATATGTTTGTTTGCAACGCTCATGATCTCCATAAGTTGTACGAATGATAGATGGCCAAGGATGTTTGATACATAAGTTACCGCTTACTGTTTCTGTAGGCATTTCGGCCAACGATGCATCGCCACCAGGTATCGGATGGCCATGTTCATCGACCAAAATTGGCTGTACGCCTGGTAATGGCAAAGTTGCATGCGCTGCTTTATGTTGCGTAACTCCAGCTAAGTTTGAGATCATAATTCCTCCTGTTTCGGTTTGCCACCAAGTGTCTACAATTGGGCATTTCCCTTTTCCAATATTATCATGAAACCAATTCCATGCTTCCTCATTGATCGGTTCGCCAACACTTCCTAATACTTTTAACGAACTTAAATCTTTGTTTTTGACATAATCTAATCCAAAACTCATGAGGCTTCGAATAGCAGTTGGTGCTGTATATAAAATGTTTACTTTATACTTATCTACCACATCCCAAAAGCGTCCAGCATCGGGCCAAGTGGGCACACCTTCAAACATCAGCGTAGTAGCACCAGCACTCAATGGACCATAAACGATATAACTATGTCCTGTAATCCAACCTATATCTGCAGTACAAAAATGTATATCACCAGGTTGATATTGAAACACATTGACAAACGTATAATTCGTATACACCATATAGCCAGCACAAGAATGAACTACACCTTTTGGTTTACCTGTACTTCCACTAGTATAGAGTATAAACAATTCATCTTCCGAATCCATAGCTTCAGCTTCGCAAAAAGGATTGCCTGCAGTTTCCACTTTTTTAATTTCGTCTTCCCACCACACTTCTTTGCCTTTGAGCATACTTACTGGAGTTCGTGTGCGCGTGAGTACAATTACTTTTTGTACAGAACGACATTGTATCAAGGCTTCATCCATCACTGATTTTAAGGGAATTTCTTTATTGCCTCTATAACCACCATCAGCTGTGACAACGATATTGCATTCAGCATCATTGATTCGATCTGCAATACTTTGAGCCGAGAATCCTCCAAATATAACGGAATGAATAGCTCCAATACGAGCACATGCTAAAATCGCAATTGCTAACTCAGGCACCATGGGCATATAAATACAAATACGATCGCCTTTGCGAGCACCATTGTTTTTTAATACATTGGCAAATTGATTGACTTTAAACAACAATTCTTTGTATGATATAGAACGATGATGTTCCTCTGGGTCATTGCTTTCCCAAACAATAGCAGGTGTATGTGGTTGGGTTTCAGCCCATCTGTCCAAACAGTTTTCAGTAATATTCATTTTACCACCTTTAAACCATTCAACTTTTGGTTCGTTAAAATTCCAATCCAATACCTGATCAAAATGTTTTTTCCAACGAAAATGCATGGCTATATTGCCCCAAAATTTTTCTGGATTTTCAATGCTTTGTTTATAGACTTCGTGATATTGTTCTAAAGATGTAATCTGATATGGATACGACATACTTGTTTGTTTTAGTTTGACGACATAAAAGTAAATCTAAAATTTTAGGGCAAAATAGATTTCTTGCTAAAATGGTATAGACTTCTCTAATATAGTAAAAACAGAACACCCCTTAATATGAAGGATTAATAGTCAGTTTTCTTGAGACTAAAAATAATCAGTGAGACTATTCAACTAATCTTGCTCAATGGCAAAGCCCCAAGCATTTAGAAGAGTGCCGCGAAAAAGCACCTCATTATTTTTAATTACAAAAGTAACCGGCACACCATCCATGCCATATTCTTTAATTACATAATCCCAATTGGGAATAGTAAAAATGGGGAACTTAGTATTTTTGATAGTTCCAATTTCATAAGGTGTTTTTCTATCTCCATTTTGCAATATGCATGCAGTATATAATTTGATTTTACTTGACTGAAATGACAAGTTATACAAGGAATCAATTTGAGGGAATTCAGCAATACAAGCACCACAAGATGTAGCCCAAATATTCAATACAATTAAATCAGTAGGATTAAATAATTTATCATTTATGTTTACATTGTTTGAATCAAAATAAGGGACAGCATCTATTTTTATTTGTTTTGTATTTTTATAAAATAGGTTGCTATAGTTTAAGGAATTATGAATAATCTCATATTTAAAAGTTAAAAAAATAGAAATACAAATCATTAAACTAACACATAAAACTCTGCCTATTTTGTTTGAATAAAAAAATAGAACACCCAGAATAAACCCTAAAATTTCACAAATAAATTCTGGAAAAGATACCAACTGGCTCTTGAAATCAATTATTTTCATAGGAACATGGGTTAATGTACCGATTAAAATTATTAACAATTTAACTCCAAGTTTCTCCTTATTTAAATTTGTAAATACTAAATAGGTCATTGAAAAATAGAGAATTATTGCAAGAACACATGCTATATCCATTCCAACAAACCCCCTTATAATACTTAGGAACACAATATTCATTAAAGCAGAAACAACTAAATATTTTATTTTATTTTTCATTTGATTATTTTAAAAGTAAAAAACAGAAGGCAATTCAAATGCCTCCTGTTTTTATTAAATGATACTATTGGCATTTCCCATCACAATTAGTAAATCCAAAAACACCACATCCACCTTTAGGCTTATTACATTCTCCTGTTATACAACTTCCACTACCACCGCCTTTTATCCAACAATAGTAGCCGTAATAACAATTACATGGATTTTTTAAACCTCCACCGCCATTTCCTCCACCGCCATGATTCCCTCCAGTGCCTGGTGCAAGCATTTTAGTATGAATATAATCAGCTATTTCGGAATCAAGCATCCATGAGTTGGTAAAAATATAAACTTTTGCATCATCCCAGCCATAAGTATTTCGTAGGATAGTTTCTTTCGAATTTGCAAATTGCTGAAATTCAGCATTAAGCGAAGTATAATGTTCAGGTTTTAAATAATCTATTAGATTATTTAAAATTTGTTTTTCATCATTACTCAAATTTATATTAGATTGCTCTGCAGCTATTTTTTCCCTAAAAATCCTAACTTTATTTTCAGGAGATAAAGATATAAATACCCCCATTTGATAATCTAAATCATCTAAGTGAGCTAAATCAAATCTAGATATATTTTGATTTGCATCACGATTTTTTTTAACCTTTTGATTGACGTTTTCGTTACAACTATATACTTCCTCATTCCTTTTACATGACATTACAGTTGTTAGAAGTATTACAAGTGCGATACTACATATCGCGATTATGTTATTTTTCATATTTTCGTATTATTTATGTTGTTTAAAAAGTAGATTGTTAATTCTTGTAAATGGCAGGATTTAAATGTTGAAAATACCTGCCAAATACTCAAAGAGCTTTAAACAATTTAACGATCCTATTAATAGAATCCAAAGAAAGAAAGATAGATAGATTGATAGATAAAACAATCTATAAAGGATACAAATAATGTAGACATGTAAAGTAGTAGGTACATGCTTGTAGTAGGTTTTCTTTTTCAATGTGAAAATATAAAGTATAGTCGAAATATCAAATTAAACATTACATATTTTAAATTTGAAAACGTATTTCAATGATAGTCTAATTGAATATAAAAATAACGCTGACAGTATCATTACCATGCCAGCGTTATTGTATAATTGATGCTCAAATAATTTAACTAATAATCTCTTCCAAAACTTGCTTTGAATATTCAACTCCTACTACTTGAATATCTAAGTCCTCAGGTATTGAAACCAATATAGTAGAATATCTTTGATCGTAAAACCATGCCGAATTATATAAGTTTTTAAGAGGTATAATTCCTATACAATAATTGCGATGCTCACTACAATATTGTTCTTCAATATGTAAAAATTCTTGTTCAATGGCATCGCAAGACTTTTCATAACTTACATATACTCGAAGATAAACATCATGCGACAAGTTATATTCAGGCAATGAGAATGATTTTTTATATTCATATTTATATTGATATCGAAGTGCCGCAATATCACTTAGTACAGCAGACGAAGTAGGATAACGACCTGCCCCTTTACCATACAAAAATTGTTCATCAGCTAATTTACTTCCTATCAGTACACCATTGTATTCATTTTGCACACTTGATAATTTATTGTTAGCTCCAACAAATGTTGGTAATACAAATGCAATAACTTCCAGCTGATTTATGCAAATAGCATTGGCTACCAATTTGATGGCATGCCCTTTTTCAAAAGCATACTGTGTATCCTTTTCATGCAAATGAGTAATCCCTTGATGTAGTATATTAGAGGGTTGCACATCAATACCATAGGCATGCATAAGTACGATAGCTAATTTATTGACAGCGTCTTTACCTTCTACATCCAAGCTTGGATTACTTTCAGCAAAACCCAATTCTTGCGCCTGTTGAAGAGCCTCTTCATAAGACAACTGATCTTGACTCATTTTGGTTAGAATATAATTGGTTGACCCATTCACAATACCTGAAAATGAATGCAACAAATCATTGTCGTAATATTCTTCTAAATTACGAATGACGGGTATACTTCCACATACAGCGGCTTCGTACAATAAAGATACCTTGTGTTTCTCTTGCAAGGCTATCAGTTCTGGTAAATGCGCTGCAATCATTTTTTTATTTGCACTCACTACATGTTTGCCTTGTTTTAAAGCTGTAGTCACAATGTGGTAAGCAGCATCCGCATCATCTATGAGCTCTACTACGACATTGACTGCAGGGTCAAAAAGTATATCATTCGCTTCTGTTGTAAATAATTCCTTGGGTGCGTTGCGTTCTTTTGCAGAATGCTTTATGGCTATTTTACGGATCGTTGCATTGAGCGATGGCGTTTGCTGCAGTACCTGATAAATCCCCTCTCCGACTACACCAAATCCGAATAGTCCGATATTAAGTTTTGTATTGTTTGACATAAAATAAATTGTTTAAATAGTTAGTAATGTTGTTGTTGCACATTGCTTGAATGCTTGTTTCAAATCATTGATTAAATCTTCAGACCCTTCTATACCACATGATAACCGAATGAGGGAATCTTGAATGCCTGATGCTAATCTTTTTTCACGAGGAATAGATTTGTGGGTCATTTGTGCAGGGTGGCAACAGAGACTTTTCACCCCACCCAAACTTTCAGCCAATTTAAAATACTGTGTGGAAGTTACAAACTTGATAGCAGCAGCTTCAGTGTCTTCTTTTAGTGTAAACGAAATAACACCTCCATACAAACCTTGTTGTTGCAATTTGGCAATAGCATGATTTTTATGCGAAGCTAAACCTGGATAATACACTTGGTCCACTTCATCGCATTGGGTAAGATATTCAGCTATTTGTAGCGCTGTTTTACATTGTCGTTCCACTCGCAATTCTAATGTTTCAATACCACGTATCAACAGCCAACAGTCTTGCGGACCTAAAATGCCGCCGCTAGCATTTTGAATAAATTTAATGTCTGCTGCTAACTTTTCTGAATTCACCACGACCAATCCAGCTACTAAATCAGAATGTCCACCTAAATATTTTGTACCACTATGGATTACAATATCGGCACCAAGTGCAAAAGGTTGTTGGGCTATTGGAGATGGGAATGTATTGTCGACAACTACCAATGCATGTTGTGCATGTGCAATTTTCGACACCGTTTCAATGTCTGTTATTTTCAGGGTTGGATTAGTTGGGGATTCAATCCATATCAATTTTGTATTGTTGTTGATGTAGTCCAATACATTTTCTGCTTCCGTCGTATCAACATAATGAATTTTGATACCAAATTTTTGATACACATGTGTAAATAGCCTAAATGCGCCACCATAAATATCTTCGACGGCTACGATTTCATCGCCCGATTGAAGTGTTTTCAGCACTGCATCAATGGCAGCTAAACCAGTTGCAAATGCAAATGCAGCAGTGCCTCCTTCGAGTTGTGCAACCATATGTTCAAGCACTGCACGAGTGGGATTATTGCTGCGTGCATAGTCAAAACCTTTATTGACGCCTGGTGCTTCTTGCACAAATGTGGCTGTTTGGTAAATGGGAACTGAAATAGAACCTGTTAGTGGATCTACTGGAATAGAATGAATGATGTTTGTTGTCTTGCTCATTGTAATTTGTTTTTAATTTGTTTTAAAAAATGATAAAAACACTTACAGAAAAATAAAGAAATGGGCAAGAGCTTGCATAAAAAAAGCTCTTCCGATTTCGTCAGAAGAGCTTTTAAATATCGTGCACAATATTGTATGAGCTGTTTCTAACTTATCTGTCCAAACGAAATCGTTTGGTTGGAATTGGCACCTTATACAGCTTACGCTATACAGGTTGTCAAGGTTTCATCGGGCCATTACCCTCTACCTTTCTTGATAAGTGCTATTAAAGAACTGCTGCAAATGTAAATACAAACAATTCATTTTTACAAATATTTTTTTTAAAGTCAAGATTGAAAAATAAAAATCACAATCTCCTACTACCTTATTTCTCTTCAATCAATGAATAAACCCAGATTACGCAATAGAAATTGAAGTATTATATTAGCGTGACATATCCTAATGCGTAGCATTAGAAAAATAAATTGAATGGATTTTGATATAAGCTATACCAGTAA
>JBILCF010000012.1:0-26711 GCA_044353325.1 Chitinophagaceae bacterium
AAAATAGATTTTATTTTTGAAAATTGTCTAAAATACCATTCTTTATTGAGCAATGGAGAATCATTGTTGGCTTTGTACATTAAAAAAGCACCAATCAGCAATAAAACAAAAGAAGGAAACCACATACCTACAAAAACGGGTACAATCATTTCTCTAGCAATTTTCTCACCCACTGTATTCATAAAATAATACAATACAAAAAATATAACTGCAGCAATAAACGGCATACCTAAACCGCCTTTGCGAATTATAGAACCAAGTGCAGCACCTATGATAAACAAAAATATACAGGCACTAGGCAATGTGAATCGCTTATGTACTTCAATCATATTTTCAGTATAACTCATACGATGCAATTTTATGTTTTGTCGATTAACCTCCAGCATGCTTTTGATACTTTTTGCATTAATTTCCGCAGTGGAAAATACTCTTTTTTTCAAGCTATCGGGTATGTGGGCTATAATGCTACTGTCATGTTTTGCAAGTACAGGCAATGGCTTTTTATGCGTTAAGGTATCTCGGCGGACCATACTCAAACCTCCCACTAGCAAATCCTTTGTAGATGCATATTGTTTTTGAATCAACATTTTGGTTGTATCAGCCATAGTCAATATCTGTGCAACCGACATGACCGCTTTTAGATTTTTAAAATAACTTTCATCAGTTTGAGGCATTTTAAAATCGCTCAAATCAAATACCTTTTTCCAATACTTAAAGCCTAGTCGAATTTGTTCATGCTCATCAACTCCCTTCGGCATTTTCTCTTCATAACGCCAACCATTTTCGAGTTCAAAAATTAAAAAACGCTTATCCTCAGATACATACATTTTACCTCTTTCAGCCATCGTGATTTTATCATTGCCACGGCCAGTTGTATGATCATATATTTTAATATCGTGCACCGTTCTTCCATCGTTTTCTTTGCTCGAAATATAAATAACATGATTCGGAATATCTTTGTAGAATGTACCTGCTTTAATAGCTACGACAGGTTTTTTATTTTGAATATCATACAATAAACGTGTTGCCTTAAGTTGCGCTCGAGGTATAACATAATTATTAAATAAAAAAGAGGCTACAGTCAACAAAAGTATAAATCCAAATAATGGTCGCGTAAACCGTGCCATAGAAATTCCAGAAGATTTAACTGCAACTAACTCTGAGGTTTCGCCAAGGTTACCATAGGTCATAATTGCAGCAAACAAAATCCCTAAGGGCAATGCGATAGGAACTAATGTAGTGGACAACAAACCAAGAAAAGATAAAATAGTGAGTACATCCAATCCCTTACCTATAAACTCATCAATCCAAACCCACATAAACTGCATCACAAAAATAAACCAAGTGACTAAAAAAGCCCCCATAAATGGAGGCAAAAAAGCTTTGATAATAAATTTGTGGAGTGCTTTCAAGAAAAATACTTTGATGCAAAAGTAATGCACGAGGTGCTTAAGCAGCCGTTAAATATGACTTAAACTTTAAATAACTAGCTACCAACTCGGTGTTTCAAATCATGTATTTGGGCTTCCCATAACAATGTTTGATCCCCCACTTCTTTTTTATCCGCGAAGTCAGTTACAGTTAAGATCGTTTCATTTGTTACTGGACTTTTCTCTATTCTAAATTCAAAATACTCATCATTGTCCATCCAGTCCCACTTAAAAACTACATATTCATTTTCTTCCGCTGCTATCATTTCAGCTTCTTCAACACTACCCTTCCATTCAAAATGAAAGGCATTCTCTTTTTGCGTCACTTTATCTGCAAACCACTCTCCTAAGCCAGATGGTGTTGAAAGAAATTCATACAAGATAATTGGAGAACATTTTATTTGAAATTCTAAGTTATATTTTAATCGTGTAGACATCTTTAAGTTTATAGTTGGCACAATAATATAAAAATTTGGTAAATATCCAAGTTTTTATATCATTATTTTGAAAATATTTTTTCTATGTATAATAAAATTTATTTTGGTTGTATTTACTTTAACAATACTTTTGCTAATGTGAAGGTTAATGAGAACTTTTACGTAATGATTTTTTAACTGATTAAATTTAATTCTTAACGAAAAAACATCTACACCAATTATGTCAATGCGCCAACTCAAAATCACCAAATCGATTACGAACAGAGAGAGCCAATCACTCGAAAAATATCTGCAAGAAATCGGAAAAGTAGATTTGATTACTCCTGAAGAGGAAGTCACCCTTGCTGTTAAAATCAAACAAGGCGACCAACGAGCCCTTGAAAAATTAACAAAAGCAAATCTTCGATTTGTTGTATCAGTAGCTAAGCAATACCAAAACCAAGGTCTTTCCCTTAGCGATTTAATTAACGAAGGCAACTTAGGCCTCATCAAAGCCGCACAACGCTTTGATGAAACGCGAGGTTTCAAATTTATCTCATATGCCGTATGGTGGATTCGCCAATCAATCTTACAAGCATTGGCCGAGCAAAGTCGTATCGTTCGCCTACCACTCAACAAAGTAGGTTTGACCAACAAAATCAACAAAGCTTACTCACAACTCGAACAAGAATTTCAACGTGAACCCTCTCCAGAAGAATTGGCTTTGGTTTTAGAAATCAATACCGAAGAAATCGAAACAACATTGGGTGTAGCAGCTCGTCACGTGAGTGTAGACGCCCCGTTTGTAGATGGCGAAGAAAATACACTATTAGATGTATTGCGTAATCCAAATGCTGTAAGTACCGACAATGAATTAGAACACAATGAATCATTGCGTGATGAAATAGACCGCTCGTTGAGTACATTGACAGAGCGTCAAAAAGATGTATTAAAATTATTTTTTGGCATCGGCGTTGAACATCCAATGAGCCTTGAAGACATTGGAGATCGCTTTGGATTAACACGTGAACGCGTTCGTCAAATTAAAGACAAAGCCATTACAAAATTACGTACAACATCACGTAGCAAACTCTTAAAAAATTATTTAGGCAACTAAGTCTTAAAAAATACAATTCTCAAGCCGTTACATTTTGTAGCGGCTTTTTTTTGTATTGCGAAAAATAAAACTAGCTCAATTACCTATATTAAATATATTTGCCGCACAAATGAACATGCATTTTCTACAACGATTTTTTCTAACTTTATTGTTTATAATCGCTTGTTTACAATTTAATTCAAATGCACAAGATACCCTTGAACTATCTTCGCCACAGCGCATTTCAAAATCTTCTAAAAATATTATTGGCTCAGATTACAGAGATTATAAAAAGGAAATAGGCAAACTAAAATCTTTGACCAATGGCAAGTGGCAAAAACTACATTTAGGTAGCGATTTTACCAAAACAATGGAGGGAATGAATGATAGCTTGGCACAGCAACTCAACACGACACAACCCTACCGAATAGCCATTCGTAGTTTGTATGTTCAAGAACATACGATTAAAGGAAATAGTATGTATGCTATATGCTCGATTATCTTATTGTGCTGATTATTATAGTCAAAACAAAGATCTCAGCTACTCACTATAGTTCACCATTGATACAAACATTCAAATCGAATCCTATTTGCTTAAAATATCTATTGCAACAGAATTAAAAATACTTTTGAGATATGGGTTGATCCAAACCAAAAACAGTCTTGCCAAGGAACCAGGTCAATAAATAGATCAAATTTCAACTCGATACGATATACCTCCTTCCACATTTGACTTATTTTCCGAAACAAGAAATGATGGTATTTTTAATACATGGAACGAATTACTTTCTTTGCAGCCCATGTTGAGTCAATACAAAATAAGTGGCATTTCAGGTATAGGTCAACTCAATTTGAAAGATACCACAACGAATAAAAAATCTAAACTCTCTATTTTTAGTATATATGCATTTCTTCAACAAGGCATATTGTATAAATGTAAAAAGTTTGGTTCATTTCCTCTCATCAACGTCAACAACAAATATTATTATGCTGGCTACGACGAATCCTTTTTGACTAAAAACAAGATCAATACGCCTACAAGAAAGTAAAGAAAAAAGGCGGATTTCCCCTATCGCAAGATGATATTGAATCTCAAAAATATGTGTTTAAACTAAATCCGACCAACGGCAAATCTATTGTCGTATGTTCACTCACGCCAAAAGACGATTACAACACTTTACTTTTAAATCTGTCGAATGAATAGTTATTTTCATCGAATCCAGTGTATGGAATACTAAAAATGAATTAACTTTAGCAGATAAATTCTACTTCATGAGAACTATTTTAGTTTCTATTGCTTTATTCTTGAGTATGCAAATAGCTTTTGCTCAAGAAAAATATTCAAGTATCAAAATTCATCTAAACGATACGATTACTATGCCTTATTTACAAGAATTAGGACTTGAAGTCGACCATGGTGAGTACAAAAAAAATACATGGTTCAAAAGTGATTTTTCGGCGAGAGACATACAACTACTTCGAAATCATAATATAAAATTTGACGTGTTGATTGATGATGTGAGTCGTTTTTATGCAGAACGTAATAAGGTTTCTGTTCCAAAAAAAAACGAAAAAAAACTAAGAGGCGGTAATTGTAAACCTACTCATGCTGGCTATACGACTCCATCTGGTTTTAGCTATGGCAATATGGGAGGCTATTTTACCTACCAAGAAGCAATAAACAAATTAGATTCACTTGCGATTTTGTATCCAAATCTTATTACTGTGAAGCAGCCTATTGGAAATTATACTACACAAAATGGCAACAATATTTTTTGGTTAAAAATTTCAGACAATCCGAACCAAAACGAAAGTGAGCCACAACTACTCTACACTTCAATACACCATGCGCGCGAAGCATTATCTTTATCACAATTGATTTATTACATGTATTATTTGTGCGAAAACTACAATAGCAATTCGTTTGTAAAATATTTAGTCGATAATATTGAAATGTACTTTGTACCATTAGTTAATCCTGATGGGTATCAACACAACTACCAAACCAATCCTAATGGTGGCGGCATGTGGCGAAAAAACCGAAAGGTCAATGGCGGTGGTACATTTGGGGTAGATTTAAATCGAAATTATGGCTTAGGTTGGGGATTCAACAATACTGGTTCATCGCCTAACAGCAACTCAGACACTTACCGAGGCACTGCAGGTTTTAGCGAACCCGAAACTCAAGCTATGCGCGATTTTTGCAATTCACACCAATTCAAATTTGCAATGAATTATCACACTTATAGTAACCTATTGGTTTATCCTTGGGGTTACTTAGCCAAAAATTGCGATGACTCAGTATCCTTTAGAGAATATGCCAATGACCTGACCAAGTATAACGCCTACAAATATGGGACTGATTTGGAAACAGTAGGCTATTCAACCAACGGCAGTAGTGATGATTGGATGTATGGCGAAACTGTCAGCAAGCCATTTATGTTTGCCATGACACCTGAAGTGGGCAATTCTAATGATGGATTTTGGCCAGCTATAAATCGTATTATACCACTTTGCGAAGAATCAAATTACATGAATTTAAAAGTTGCAGAATACGTTTTAAAATATGCTACACTGGAAGACATAACACCTCGATTAGCCAATTCGAGCAATGGATTTATTTATTACAATATTCGCCAATTAGGTCTTGATACACCTGCAAGTTTCACTGTTAACATCCAAGCTTTATCTCCATTTGTAACAAGTGTTGGTGGGCCAAAAACTTACTCTAATTTACCGTTAATTCTTGCCACAAAAGATTCTATTTCGTACACGTTAAACAGCAACGTACCCAACAATACTACTTTACGATTTGCATTGGCGGTCAACAATGGTTCGTATATATACTCTGATACAGTGGATGTATATTACGGCAATGTACAACCTATACTCAACGATGCTTGCTCAAACTTTACAGCGTGGGACAATTCGGGTTGGAACCTCGACAATACAAGTTTCGTGAGCCCTGGAAGTAGTTTTGCAGAAAACACAAGTGGCAACTACAGCTCAAACTCATACAAGACTTTGACCAATGTTACAGCATTTAACCTCACGGATGCACTTCGTGCAGAGTTAATGTACAAAGCCAAATGGGAATTGGAAAATAGTTACGACTATGTTAGACTTGCCGCTTCAGAAGATAATGGATTAAGCTGGACAACATTGTGTACGCCTCATACGCAAATTACTGCAAACCAAAATTTAGGTACCGATGAAGTTTATACAGGCGTAACAAGTTCGTGGGTCAATGAAATCGTAAACTTAGATGCTTATGCTGGAAAATCAATATTAATTCGATGGGAATTTGAAAGTGATGGCGGATTAAATATGCAGGGCTTCAACATGGATGATATTGTAGTTCAAAAATTGGTCAAGACTGGTTTAAATGTCAATGCCTTATCCGAACAAAACACTGTTTCCATTTACCCAAATCCTGCTTCAACATTTTTTACAATGGAACCAACACTTGGTTTTCAAGGCTCATATACTTTGTATACGATCGATGGGAAACAAGTGCGCTCATCAAACTTAACTTCAAAAACTCAATTGGATATTTCATCAATTCAAAATGGCATGTATTTGCTTGAAATTAAAAATCAAGCCCAAGAAACTATGCTTCGCAAAAAAATCACAATTTTGAAATACTAATGCTTAAACCAAATAACGCTCTTTTGAGTTGACTAGATTTATTTGTTTTGAATTTTCAGATAGCGACATTCTAATTCAATCCAACATTTTGGGACAAAGTAACTCAGACCTTATAAACGCTATTCGACAGTTTTTGCGCATTAAATGTGGATTAAAAGCCTAGTTATCCACATCTTATTCAAACCAAAATCACAAATACACACAACCCCTATTTTATAGTCGTCGGAATTTTAGAATCGTCACACTAAAAAGTATATTCGAACCCTAAAATAATTGAATTGTGCGACTGAAGTCATTAGAAATAAAAGGATTTAAAAGCTTTGCGGATAAAACCATCATTAACTTAGATAATCAAATTACAGGTATCGTAGGACCTAATGGTTGTGGTAAATCCAATATCGTAGATGCCATACGCTGGGTAATTGGCGAACATAAAATCAAAACATTACGATCTGATAATCTGGAAGATTTAATTTTTAACGGTTCCAAAACTAGAAATGGTTCGGGCCTAGCCGAGGTTGCATTGACCTTTGAAAATACTAAAAATTTATTACCTACAGAATTTAATACGGTTACCATTTCTCGTAAATTTTATAAAAACGGCGAAAGTGAATACCGCCTCAACGATGTAACTTGCCGACTCAAAGACATTACAAACTTGTTTATGGATACTGGCGTCACTTCAGATAGCTACTCCATTATCGAACTAGGCATGGTAGACGATATCATTAAAGACAAGGAAAATAGTCGTCGCAGAATGCTCGAACAGGCAGCCGGAATTTCAATCTACAAAACAAGAAAAAAAGAAGCCAAACAAAAACTGGATGCGACTGAACTCGATTTGAATCGTATTGAAGATTTGTTATTTGAAATTTCGAACAATTTGCGCACGCTCGAAAGCCAAGCGAAGAAAGCCGAAAAATACCATCAAATCAAAGGTGAATACCGCGATGTAAGTGTAGAATTTGTGAAAGCATCGCTTGAAGATTTCAATTCATCCTACCAAGAATTAAATATACAACAACAACACGAAGTAGATAAAATATTAGCTTTAGATACTGTTGTTTCTAAAGAAGGTGCTGAGCTCGAAGCGCAAAAACTAGAATTGACCAAACGCGAAGATGAATTGCACACTTTGCAAAAAAACTTCAACGAACTAGTCGATAAGTTGCGCCAAATGGAAAACCACAAAAACTTGTCAACGCAACGTATCGAACATTTAAATCAATTGATTAAAAATATTCAACATGCCATTACTGAATCCAATAATCAAACCAAACTATTGTTGAATGCTACAGACGATGCACAGCAACGTTTAGCTACTGAACAAGACACCTTAACGAAGTTCAAAGAAAAACTTGAAAACCTTCGTGAGAACCTCGATGAAAAACGATCAACGTACGACCAACAAAAAGACGATTTAGATAAACTCCGCAATGAACATCAACAACTCCAAATCAAACAATTTGATGCAGAGAAAAAAGTAGCCATTGCCGAAAACAACATTAGCAATCAACAACGATCTATCCATCAACTTGAAGAAGAAAACAAACATCGCGAAACTGAAATAGCGAATCAAGACCAGCAAAAAAATGCGTTCAACATTCAGCTTGAAGAAAAGCGCATGCAGATGTCAGAATTGCAGCACAGACAAGATGAAGCTACCGAAAAATTATTGGCATCACAAGCACAGCTTGAAGAATTGCGTGTCAAACAATTTGAAGAAAATAGAAAATTAGACTCCAAACAAAATGAATACAACCTTTTAAAATCATTGGTCGATAGTTTGGAAGGCTATCCTGATAGTATCAAATACCTCAATAAAAATACCAATTGGAACCACGATGCATTGTTGCTATCAGAGGTTTTTAATGTACAAGACGAATACCGCACTTGCATAGAAGGCTATTTGGACAAATACCTCAGTTACTACGTCGTAGATACACCCGAACAAGGCTACCAAGCCATAGACTTGCTTAAAGGCAACAAAAAAGGCAAAGCTGGCTTTTTTATTCTTTCAGAAATCGTACCCAAATCAACTCAATCCAATTATCCGGATGGCGCTATCGCAGCTACAGATGTGTTGCAATGCAAAGACAAATACAAAGCACTGCTCGACTATTTGTTACACAATGTATGTATTACCGAAGATATGCAATCTGCCAACGCAGGCAATGCTGTATTGATACAAAAAGATGGTACTGGGTTCAAAACCAGCAAACGAATTGTAGGTGGATCGGTCGGATTGTTTGAAGGCAATAAAATTGGCCGAACACAACGTCTAGAAAAACTCAATGAAGATATACAAGCACTTACTGCTTCTGTACAACAATACAAACTTGAAATTTCAGAAACACAAAATCTAATAGTAGGTTATAACCAAGCCTTAAAAGACGATCAACTTAAAAAAACAAAAGAAGAAATCAATCGTCTCGAAAATACGATAGTCCAATTGGAGCATCGAATAGAAAATTTCAACAACCAAATTGTACAATCTCAAAATCGCATACTGCAACTCAGCGAACAACTAGAAGTCACTAAAAATTCTATTGCCGAAACCCAACAACTGTATGGTGAAATGAAGCAACAAATGACCTTGACATTTGGCAACCTTCAAACCAGTCAAGAAAAGTTTTCACAAGCCGAAGCAGAATACAACAAAACAAACGAAGAATACAACCAACACAATATCATCATCACGCGTCAGCAAAGTCGTATCAACGAAATCGTAAACGAACGCAGCATACGCGAAAAACAATTGGATGATTTAAATCTAAAAATTCAAAGTAGCGAAAAACAATTGGTCGATACAAACGAACAACTGACAGTTACTCAAGAGCAACTCGAAACACTTCAAGATCAACTCTACACTTCGATGCAAGAAAAAGAAGTAAACGAAAAAAACTTGAACGAAAAAGACCAAGCCTTCTACAACTTCAGAAATCAGCTTGCCGAAAAGGAAACAGAGTTGAATAAAAAGCGACGCGAAAAAGAACATGCCGAAACACACCTTACAAGTATCAAAGACAAACTCACTGAAATGAAATTGCAGTTGAGCTCTATGAAAGAACGTTTGTATGTAGAGTTTAAACTAGAGTTAGACGAAGTCTTGAAGCAAGCACGCACGGGCGAACAACCCATCGAAGAGTTAAACGCAGAAGTAGACAAACTCAAAAAACGAATTGAAAATTTAGGCGACGTCAATCCTATGGCTGTAGAAGCATTTAGAGAAATGAAAAGCCGTCATGATTTTATACAAGAACAAAAAGCCGATTTGACCAATGCAAAAGACAGCTTGCTCAAAACGATCGAAGAAGTCGAATTGACCGCCAATCAAAAATTCAAAGAAACCTTTGAACGTGTCAAAGAAAATTTCATCAATGTATTCCATGCCTTATTTACCAACGATGACATGTGCGATATGCGACTTGTAGATCCAGACAACTTAGCTGAAACTACCATCGAAATATATGCACAACCTAAAGGGAAAAAACCAAGTACAATTACACAACTATCTGGTGGTGAAAAAACATTGACCTCAGCAGCTTTCCTCTTTGCTATCTATTTAATTAAGCCAGCACCATTCTGTATACTCGACGAGGTAGATGCACCATTGGATGATGCCAACGTAGGCAAGTTCACCAAAATGATTCGTCAGTTCTCAGACAACTCACAGTTTATCATTGTGACACACAATAAGCAAACCATGGCGAGTGTAGATGTCATTTATGGTGTAACCATGCAAGAAGCTGGTGTGAGCAAATTAGTACCTGTGGATTTTAGAAGTTTAAACTAAACCCTATGCATATTGAGGACCTTCGAGACTTTGTATTGGCCTTGCCGGAGGTAGAAGAAACCACACCTTTTGGGCCCAATGTGATTGTATACAAAACCAAGGGAAAAATGTTTTTATTAGTTCCACTCGATACCGACGATCTGCGTTGCAATGTGAAGTGCGACCCCGAACGCGCCATACAATTGCGCGAAGAATACCCCGAAGCGGTATTGCCAGGCTACTGTAGGCTTCCCTTATTTTAGTACCACTTCGAAATTGAGTTTTAAAGTTAAAAAAATATCTTTAACTCAACTTCAAAGTGGACGAACTTTGGGGAAGCCTACAAGTTCCAACATACCTTTTAATTTATACATATCATCACGTTTTCCCATGCCTATTCGAATTACATGGAACATCCTCAAAACACTTTCATAGCGCGGCAAGTTGAGTTGTCGCTGAAGTTCATTACACGAAATCCCTTTTTTAGTAAAGCAAATCTAAGCCATCGCACTATATCAAACTTGTAAATTTAATTTTGAATATTCCATTACTGTTCCACTACGAAGGGTTGTTCTGAATTTACAGCTTTTACATTGCCATTGCTTCTTTCCTTTAAGCCAATAGTGATGTTCACTTTTACACTTCTTACAAACGATACCTTCATGCTCTCGTTGTAATCTAAAGTGCTCTTCACAATCTTCAATAGTCGAAAACTCATTCATGAAATTTAAAATATTCATTGTACTTATAATTTGAGTACAAAGTTCAACTCCCACTACCCATCCAGTTTACATAGTGGTAAAGATGCGGAGATTCAAAAAAAATTTTCAGTTTTATTGTTAATCTTCAAAAGAAATAAAATGTTGTGTTTGTTTTTCATGATAATTGAGAATGATTTAAAAATTCATACAATATGTCAATATATATAAAATAAATATGATATTGATAATTTTAATACAACAATTTACATATATTATAATTTTTAATATTAAATATGACATATGTATAATAATTTCGACAAATTACCTAAATATGGTAATTGTAATTTGGGGATCTGATTCAAAATAAATGTAAAATAATTCCAGTCAATAATAGAATTTGAATTATATGCTATTCTTTCGATGAAATTTTATTTAAACCATCAATTTAATGATATTCTGCGATTATCAAACTTATCTGGTTAATTTTTAAATTTGTATATCGAATAAAATTAAAAAATAATCATTTTGATTTATTGTATCCCTACAAGTATAACTTTTGCGAGCGCATGAAAATAAAAAATCTGTTTGTCCTCTGTTGCTTATCAACGCTCACATTACATTCGTTAGGGCAAGAAAAACACCTGAAAAACCTTAAACAACTCACCTTCGGCGGAGATAATGCCGAGGCTTATTTTAGTCCCGACGGCAAAAAATTAAGCTTCCAAAGCAACAATAAAAAATGGGGCTTAGAATGTGACCAAATTTTTTCGATGGATATCGAAAAAGCGAGTTTGGATAGTAATTATATGCCTATTCGTATTAGCAACGGCTTGGGAAGAACTACCTGTAGTTATTTCATGCCCGATGGCAAAGAAATACTATACGCCTCTACACAATTGGGCTCACCAAGCTGTCCTAAAGAAACGCATATACCAGGCAAATACCTTTGGGCTATTCATAGCACATACGATATTTATGTTGGAAGCCAAGATGGAAAATCTAAACGTTTACTGACTGAAACACCTGGATATGATGCCGAAGCTACTGTATCTCCACTTGGTGATAAGATTGTTTTTACTAGCGACCGAAGTGGCGATTTAGAGCTATGGACGATGGATATTGACGGCAAAAATCAAAAACAAATTACATTTGGCCTAGGATATGATGGTGGGGCTTTCTTTTCTCCCGATGGGAAAAAATTAGTGTTTCGAGCCTCTCGTCCTAATGGCAATGAGGAAATCAAAGAATATACAAGTTTACTTAAACAAGGTTTGGTAGCTCCAACTAATATGGAGATATACACCTGCAATGTAGACGGATCAGATTTGAAACAAATTACCAAACTCGGCAAAGCCAATTGGGCCCCATACTTTCATCCATCAGGTAAAAAAATAATATTTTCTAGCAATCACAAAAGCGATAAAGGCTACGATTTCCAGCTATACATTATCAATACTGACGGCACTGGACTCGAACAAATTACGACCGAAAGTAAATTCAATGCTTTTCCTATGTTTTCTCCTGACGGCAAGAAATTAATCTTCTCGTCTAATAGAAAAAACGGAGGCACACGAGATACAAATTTATTTATTGCTGATTGGGAAGAATAATTCCCAATTAATTTCATTATTTTTATCGTTCAAACAAATCAATCATGAAACGAATTTCTTTTTTATTCATCCTTACACTCACATCTTACATGAGTCATGCACAACGCATATTAATTGACAATATTATGCCGCATATCTCTTATTTATCTTCAGATGCATTAAATGGACGTCGTACTGGAACTGATGATGAAATCAAAGCTGCAAAGTATATAGCAGGACAATTCAAAGCTATGAAATTGGAGCCCAAAGGCAATAAAGGATACTATTACGATTTTACATTTAAATATACACCAAAAGTCCACGACACCAGCACTGAAGGTTTGGCTCTACGCAAAGGCAGAAATGTTATAGCTTTTTTAGACAACCGTGCAGAACACACTGTCGTCATAGGTGCACATTACGACCATTTAGGACTTGGCCAAGATGGCAATAGTTTGGACGCAAATCCAACGGATAGAATCCACAACGGCGCTGACGATAATGCAAGTGGTGTCGCAGGCGTGATTGAACTAGCCCGCTATTTTTCATTAAATGGTATTACTGAAAAATGCAACTTTCTTTTCATGACTTTTTCGGGAGAAGAATTAGGATTATTGGGTTCAAAAAAATGGTGCGAAAACCCTACATATCCGCTAGATAAAATCAATTTCATGATCAATATGGACATGATAGGTCGATTCAATGATTCAACCAAAAAATTATTGGTCTATGGCGTAGGCACTTCATCTGAATGGATACCTAACATTGATGCAATCAATACAAATTTTTCAATTAAATATGACAGCGCTGGCGTAGGACCAAGCGATCAAACATCTTTCTATTTAAAAGATATTCCAGTTGTTCACTTCTTTACTGGACAACATAGCGATTACCACAAACCAACAGATGATGCCAATAAAATTAACATTGCAGGCGAAGCAAACATATTGGAATTGATCATTGATATGGTGTATAAATTAAACGAAAAACCAAAATTGAAGTTTTACAAAACAGCAACAGCAGAAGGCTCAAAAATATCTTTTAAAGTAACACTAGGCATCATGCCCGATTACGCTTACGACCAAAAAGGCATGCGACTTGATGGCGTTACAGATAACAAACCTGCTGCTCAGGCTGGTTTGCAACAAGGAGATATTATTATTGAATTGGGAGGTCATGATATTGAAAATGTACAAGGTTATATGAAAATTTTGAGCCAGTTCAAAAAAGGTGATTCAACAACTATCATTTACCTTAGAAATGGCGTAAAACAAGAATCAAACGTTCGATTTTAGATAATCAAACACTCACTTATTTTTCGCATTTTAATGAGCAAAATCAGCATCAAAATTTCTCATTCTTTCTATCGGCGGGTTAAAATATCCAAATTTAACTTTGGGAAATTCCTCATGTATGATTTGCATCATTTGGTTTAAGCCATAGCGCTCACCAGTATCCGTAACATTCAATTTGCCCAAATACCAATCAGGGTCAATATTAAAATTGCGCCATTGTATCATACTTAAATCGGTATATTCAATCAACTTACGCAATGCATCCAACTCTGCTTCACTATCCGTCATACCAGGAAAAACAAAATAATTAATCGATGCCCAACCACCATATTGTCGAGCAATTTTTAAACTTTCAACAATATCTTCAAACTGATAATTATTTGGACGATAATACTTCGTATAAATATCCTTTCGAGCACTATTTGTACTCACACGAATACTATTTAAGCCAACCTTCATCAACTCTTCTACTGCCTTTGGATTACTTCCATTTGTATTGATATTGATACTACCTTTTGAGGTATGTTTTCTGATTTCGATAATTGATTGCTTAATGGTTTCCCACATCAACAATGGCTCACCTTCACACCCTTGTCCAAAACTGACGATAGGAAATGGTGCTGTTTCTAAATGCGGCACGGTATATTCTACAACTTCTTCTGCTGTTGGTTTAAAGGTCAGTCTATCTTGAGGCGAAACGATAGTTTCATCTTCGGGCTGAAAAGAAATACAACCTAAACAATTCGCATTACATGCTGGCGAAATTGGAATTGGACACTCCCATCGTCCCATAAAATAATTGCGCGCAGCAGGACAATGATAAGTCAAACAACAATTCTCTGCTAAATGCTTCACTAGTCGATTTTCAGGATATGCATTGAGCGACTCCACCAATCCAGACTGTATTTTTTGGTCATCAAATCCACTACATTCTTGTCGAATGTCGGGTTCTACCCGCGTAGCTGGCACATAATATTGATCGTCTTGCCAACCTATAGCCGAATAGCAAAACAATGGCAAAGTAGGTGCATCAGGTTCTGTTTCATAAGCAGACAAATAAAAACCTGTATGAGCAGGTGGTACAAATGCCGCAGTAGCCCAACCTTTTTCACACAAGCGCATTTCGCCTGTTTTTACATCCAACCCAATACCTCTTCGTCCAGGCAAATGGTACAAACTACCGCCATCTGGCAATGGTATCCAATCCTCTAAATCTACTTCCACTGCATCCCAGCCAGTGCGACCTAAAACATACAGTGAAGTATCTTCAAACATATTGCCTTCATCATCGGCATACAATAAAAAAGGCGAAGTTGTTAATGACATAGTGCGTATTGAACGCCAAAGATAAGGACACTTCGGATTTAAACAGTGAAAACATCACATACAACTCACTCTAAATTTGTCATTCCAGACTTTTGTGTTTATTATTGTAATGCAAAATAAATGTCATGAAATCGATTTTATTCAGTTTATTCTTCAGCATTATCTTTTTTCAAGCCTATGGTCAAGCCGATATAAAAACCGCCTTAACTACGATGAATCAATGCATCAGTGCTTTTTCGGCAGACAATGCGCAGCCAATTAGTTTTTTTGGCGTGTCGGGTATTTTAGAACAGAAACAAGATGCACTCATTCAACGCATTAATTTAACCGATATTCAACGTATAAAAATAGAACCCTCACAAGCTGGATTTGGCGTTACTTTTTCTTGTAAAGAAAACCAAGCTTGTGTTAATTTACTCAAAAACGATATGAATTCGTCTACAATGAGTAGTACCACATTTTTCTTTGCAAATGCTGCTGCAGCCAATACTTTTGGAAGTGCTGGACATATATTGGCCAATTCGGTTAAAAACAAAGATGCTGAACTAGAATTAATACTTTACAAAACAGAAAAGGGTGAAACACCATTGTTGCCCTCCAACACACCGACTAAAACAGCAAATTCGGAACAACCTAAAGAACCAATTGCAAGCACGACACCCAAAAATACGCCTAAAGAAAAAACAATCAAAGAGATGCAGGAAGAAGAAGATACCGAAGTGACTGACAAGCCCCAAAAAGCTCCGAAACAAACTAAAAAACAAAAATCAAATGACGATGATAAAGACCAAGAAGAGCCAGAAGATAAACCCATAAAAAAATCAAAAAAACAACAAACCGCTGAAGACGAAGAAGAGCCAGAAGAAAAAACAAATAAAAAAACAAAAAAGCAACAAGATTCAGAAGTGGACGAACCACAACCTAACAATGAACAAACTGCTTCCAAAGACTTTTGTGCGCAATTGCTTCAAGTTGTCAATGCTGGTTTAAAATCAAAGTATAAAGAAATAGAAGGAAAAGAAACGAACGCAGAAAAAAAGATAAACGAAAGTAAACTTAAACTTAAAGGTTCAAGAAAAAACTATATTTCTTGGTTTAACAACGAACGTGCATTTATCTCAGAATTGAAATCACTAGCAGACAATGATTATGCTATTGAAGCGTTTGAAAAATTACAAGGCGAATTGGATGAATGTCTCGCAGATGGATGGGATGACAACGACCACTCCAATGATGCAGTTTATGAAAGCGCTAAATTTGAAGTAAAAGATGTTGAATACATCAGCAACAAAATACCAAATTCACCATCGATCCGAATAGCCATAGCACCTGAAGGAACAAAATTTGTATTGTTCGTACGTATCAAATAAAGTATGCACCCCAATTTATTGTTTGTTTACAAAAGAAATTGATTCCAAACTTGCACTTATCCTAGATTTTTCTGTAAGAAAAAATCAGTGTATTCTGAGAAATCTGTGGCAGAAAAAAGCATAGCCAAGCAGAACTTAAATTTGTATTCGTAAATCAATTACTTCTCTTCTCTTGGAACAATTTGAGCCATCAAGTCAGCTTCACACACAATTTTATTCCCTACATAAGCAGTCCCTTTCATTTCGCAGATACCTCGTCGGATAGGTCTTGTCAATTCCATTTTCATAATCAAGGTATCGCCGGGTACTACTTTTTGTTTAAATCGAGCATTATCTATTTTTAAAAAATAAGTATCAAACTTCTTTTCTGGACCACCTTGATTATTCAGTACCATTACACCGCCAGTTTGAGCCAAAGCTTCCAATTGCAATACGCCCGGAAAGACAGGATTATCAGGAAAATGCCCTGTAAACATAGGTTCGTTGAAGGTGACATTTTTTATCCCAACTATATGATCATCACTGAGTTCAATGACTTTATCGACCAACAAAAATGGATATCGGTGCGGCAACAATTGGGCTATATAATTGACATCGTAAATAGCAGGCTGATTTGGGTCGTATACTGGCACATCAAGCATATTTTTATTTTTCTTGATATACTCCTTTATTTTTCGAGCAAAGTCAACATTGGTTTTATGCCCAGGTCTGTATGCTATGATATTGGCTTTAATAGGATAACCGATCAATGCTAAATCGCCAATAACATCCAGCAATTTGTGTCGTGCAGGCTCGTTGGAAAAATGTAATTTCAAATTATTCAATATGCCTTCTTGTTTAACTTCCATTGTTGGTTTATTAAACATCTTAGCCAATTTTTCCAATTCTGGTTGCTCCAACACACGATCTACAACCACAATTGCATTGTCCAAATCACCGCCTTTTATCAAATTATTGTTGTACAAATATTCTATTTCATGCAAAAAACAAAATGTACGACAAGGCGCTATTTCTTTTTTAAACAATGAAAGGTCTTTTAAATAGGCATGTTGTGTACCCAATACATTTGAATTAAAATCAATCATCGTTGTGATTTTATATTCGGTACTTGGCGTAGCTACCATCTCTACATTTTTCTCATCGTCAGTGTAAGCTATATTTTCATCAATAGAAAAATATATCTTTTTAGCATTTTGCTCTTCTATACCAACTCTTTCAATTGCTGCAACAAAAGCTGCCGCACTACCATCCATGATAGGCGTTTCTTCAGCATTTAATTGAATCAATGCATTATCTACACCCATACCTACTAAGGCTGCAAGAATATGCTCTACTGTAGCAACTCGAGCACCATTGTACTCCAAAGTAGTCCCTCTAGATGTATCTACCACATAATCAACATCTGCCTTAAACATAGGTTCGTCTGGCAAATCGATTCGTTGGAATTTAAAGCCAAAGCCTGGACTTGCTGGCTTTACAATCATTTTCGAAGCTAAACCAGAATGTAAGCCAACGCCTTCTACAACAAATTCAGCTTTAAGTGTATGTTGATTATTATAATTCATAGTGTATCTTTTTTAAGTTGCATAAAAAATATGCTCTTGGGTTCTATTGGGTTATTTGATTTAATTTTTGTTCTAGTTCATTGACGCGCTTAAGCAAGTCGGGCAAATTGCGAATAATGACTTGACTTTTGAGCATCGATTTATAATCATAAGCTGGAGATCCTGTCAAGGAAGTATGAGTTTCATTGATTTCTTTGGCTACACCACTTTGTGCATTTATTTTAGTAAAATCTGCAATTTTGATATGACCAACTATACCAGCTTGACCGCCAACCATGCAATATTTTCCAACTTTAGAACTTCCTGAAATTCCAGCCTGAGCTGCAACAACAGTATGTTCTCCAATTTCTACATTATGCGCTATTTGGATTAAATTATCCAACTTAGCTCCTTTTTTCACAACAGTAGAGCCCATAGTTGCTCGATCAATTGTAGCATTGGCACCAATTTCCACATGGTCCTCTATGATGACATTACCGATTTGAGGAATTTTTTTAAATGCTCCATTTTCCATCGCAAATCCAAAACCATCGCTACCAATTACAGTACCTGCATGAATTATAACGCCTTCACCGATTTGACAATCATGATAAATTTTGACACCTGCATACACAATACTGCCTTTTCCCACCACAACGCCATCACCGATGTATACACCAGGATACAATTGGACTTGGTCCCCGATAGTAGCTCTCTCACCAATATATGTGAAAGCGCCCACATAAACCTTTTCGCCCATTGAAGCTGTAGATGATATAAATGAAGGTTGCTCAATGATGTCTTTTGGCTTTGCCCCAGTAATGTCTTGATAAGTTTGCAAAAGCAACGCAAAAGCTGCATAGGCATCTTTGACACGTACCAAGGTAGCTTGAACAGCTTGTTTTAAGTCCAAACTTTCATTGACCAATACGACACTTGCTTTCGTAGTATATAAAAAATCTTCATATTTGGCATTGGCTAAAAAACACAAATCTCCTTCTTTAGCCTCTTCGATCTTGGCCATTGACCATACCGAAACATCAGGATTACCCTCTATTCTACCTGACACCACTGTTGCTATCTGCTGCGCAGTAAACTTCATATATTGCTTTAAATATTATTGTCTAAGGTAGCAAATGTAATGTTTTTTTATGGGTAGCAAAAGACCCGCACTAATTAATGTATCTTGAACTTGTGAAATTTCTTTCACTTGTCCATTTTTATATAAAATTTTAATCTTTTCATCGCCAGTATTATATGCCCTATTTGAGGTTTCATCTTCAATAAAATAATAAAACCTTACTTCGCTAGACATTTCGTCTATATAGTTCAAACTCTTCTTAAATACTTCAATTTCAGCACGTTCATGATCAGAAAAGAACAATACTTTAAATAATTTACGACCATTAAGTCTTTGGCACAAATCAGACAGAATCGGATCAGGATGCGATGCCCATACTTTGACAGAGCTAATAATATCATTGTCGTCGAGCTGTAAAAATTGAGTTAAACAATCCTCATCTTGCACAAATTCATCCATGGTTAATGTTCGATGCAAAAAGAAATCAAATGCAGGCGTTGCAAACAACAAATCACCTGCCATGCGCAATTCTTTGGCTCGTTTGAGAATATTGACCAACATCAATTCAGAACTCAAAACTGTTTTATGGAGATAAACTTGCCAATACATGAGTCGACGGGCTATTAAAAATTTTTCGATGGAATGCAATCCTTTTTCCTCTACCACAAGTTCATCGTCAACCACCATCATCATTTTGATAATACGATCATAACCAATAACACCTTCCGAAACGCCAGTAAAAAAACTATCACGAGCCAAATAATCTAATCGATCCACATCAAGTTGACTACTAACCAATTGATGTAAGAATTTTTTAGCATACTGATTCGTAAAAATAGCAATAGCAAGTTCTAACTGTCCGTTCAATTCGACATTGAGTTTTTGCATGATCATCAGCGAAAGTTGTTCGTGATTAACATCAACTAAGGTATGCTCCAAAGCATGCGAAAAAGGGCCATGACCAATATCGTGCAACAAAATTGCAATTTTTGCTCCCTGTTCTTCTTTCTCGCTGATTTCGATTTCTTTACTTTTTAGTTCATGTATTGCGTTGTGCATTAAGTGGTAAGCACCCAACGAATGGTGCAAACGGGTATGCACAGCACCCGGATAAACAAGGTAAGCCAATGCCATTTGTTTGATTCTGCGAAGTCTCTGATAATAAGGATGTGAAATAATCGTATAGATTAATGGATCATCAATGGTAATAAATCCATGTACCGGATCGTTTATGATTTTGCGCAAAGCCTGTTATTTTAGGCGAAAATAATACATCCTTTAGGTTAAACCCAATTCTATTCTAGTACAAGGCAGTCACAATTTTTTCCTAAATGCTACGTTAGTGGAACATAGCATTTACATTTGCTGAAAATTAAATCAATACTATGAGCACAAAAATCCTTTGGATAGACGATGAAATGGACTCCTTAAGATCACAAATTATGTTTTTGGAAAACAAAGGGTATGAAGTTGAAAGCCAATCCAATGGATATGATGGTTTAGAATATTTAAAATCAAACCATGTTGATGTCATTTTATTGGATGAAAGTATGCCCGGCATGACAGGCCTCGAAACCTTAGCTCAAATCCGTGAAATGAAATCCAATGTACCGGTCGTCATGGTCACAAAAAATGAAGCTGAAAACATCATGGAAGATGCCATTGGGGGGCAAATCACGGATTACTTAATCAAACCAGTTAATCCAAATCAGATTTTATTGACTTTAAAAAAAATCATTGATAAAAAATCATTGGTGAGTGAAAAAACCACTCAAGCTTATCAACAAGAGTTTCGAAAATTATTTTTAGCCTTAAACTCAAATCCTGACTATGCCGAATGGTGTGATTTATATAAAAAAATAGTGTATTGGGAGCTGGAAATGCAAAAATCTGATAGTCCGGAAATGCGGGAGGTTTTGGCTTCGCAAAAAGATGAAGCGAACAATGATTTTTGCAAATTTGTTGATAAGAACTATACAAAATGGATCAAAGCTGACAATAAAAGTGCTCCGGTAATGAGCCATACAATAATTGAAAAACATGTATTTCCATTTTTGGCCAAAGGCAAAAGCACATTCTTCATTTTGATTGACAATCTACGCTACGATCAATGGAAAGTAATCGAACCAATATTTACAGAGAGCTTCCGTATGCTTGAAGAAGATATCGCATGCGCTATTTTACCTACCACAACCCAATACAGCCGGAATGCAATTTTTGCAGGTATGTTACCTTTTCAAATCGAAAAGAAATTTCCAGTAGAATGGAAAAATGACGATGAAGAAGGCGGAAAAAATTTATATGAGGAGCAATTTTTTGTAGACTTATTGCGCAGAAAAGGCCTCTCACATCTTAAGCATTCTTATACCAAAATCACAAACCACAACAGCGGCGATCAATTGGTCAACAATATTCAAAACATGTTGCACAATGACATCAACATTATTGTATACAATTTTGTCGATATGCTATCGCATGCGCGTACCGAGATGGAAGTATTGAAAGAATTGGCCAACGATAATGTAGCTTATCGTTCATTAACCAAAAGTTGGTTTGAACATTCTCCTTTGCAACAAGCATTGAAAAAAGTTGCCGATAAAGGTATTCAATTGGTTATTGCTACTGATCACGGAAGTGTGCAAGTCAAATCACCAAGTAAAGTAATCGGTGATAAACAAACGACAACAAATATCCGTTACAAACATGGTCGCAACCTTCAATATGAAAATAAAGAAGTTCTCTCCTACCGCGAACCAGCAGATATAGGTTTGCCAAAGCCTAACTTTAATTCTACATTTATTTTTGCGAAGCATGATGGCTATTTATGTTACCCAAATAACTATAACCACTTTGTCAATTATTTCAAAAACACATTTCAACATGGTGGTGTGTCTTTAGAAGAAATGCTAGTACCTATCATTAAAATGGAAAGTAAATAAGTAGTATATTTTTTCTACTTTTACAGCATGAGGATTGCTATACTTGGTTCAGGTAACGTCGCTACTTTTTTTGGATTACAATTCAAAAAAAACGACCATACCATTGTACAAGTTATTTCTTCTACATGCAAACATGCTGAACATTTGTCTACATTATTAGATGCTGATTTTGCTACAGATTCAAATCAACTTACACAAGACGCAGATGTGTATTTATTTGCAGTCAGTGACGATGTGATTTTAAATTTCGCTAAAACAATTACACTGCCAAACAAACTCATCATTCACACCGCAGGCTCTATACAACTCAACGAATTGGCAAGCATAAGTGAAAACAGTGCTTGTATTTGGCCTTTGTATTCTATTCAAAAAAACAACTTACCAGATTCTAATACTGTGCCTTTAATTATTAATGCAAGCAACGAAACTTGCCTACAAAAAGTTATCCAATTGGCAAATGCAATTAGTTCAAATCATTTTTTTCTCAATGAAAAACAAAAAAGCATGGCACATTTAGCCGCTGTTTTTGCCAATAATTTTACGAATCATTTATACACCTTGTCTGAAGATTTACTTCATCGCGAACAAATTCCATTTGAACTTATACTTCCGTTAATAGAACATACTACTCAAAAATTGCATCAAACACCACCACATCAAAACCAAACTGGACCTGCCATTCGACATGATGAAAAAACGATGCAAAAACACCTAATGCTTCTGCAAAAAGACAAACAAATGAGTACTATTTACAAACTGTTATCAAATTCAATACAAAAAAAATCTATTGTATAATTATAGTATCTTCGCTACCCTATGTACGAAAAATCTGCTAGTCAAAAACTGCTTATCCCAGTATTTTTAACTGTATTTATTGACCTATTAGGCGCCACAATAGTGTTACCAATCTTAGCTCCATTATTTTTGGATCTTCAAAACGGTATTATGCCTATTGATTTCAGTACGTTTACTAACCCTACTGAAGCATTAGCTGAAATCACACGCAATAGAACTATTTTATTTGGACTATTAATAGCTTCATTCCCATTGGCACAATTTTTTGGTGCGCCATTATTAGGCACTTGGGCAGATCGTATTGGACGTAAAAAAGTATTGACTATTTCGCTTATTGGCACCTTAATCGGTTATATTCTTTTTGCTATTGGTGTACACTATCATTTAGTATGGTTATTGTTTGTTGCTCGTATTTTAGATGGTTTTACTGGCGGTAATATATCTATTGCATTTTCGGCTATAAGCGATATTAGCACACCAGAAACTAAAACAAAAAACTTTGGTTTAATAGGCATGGCTTTCGGGCTGGGGTTTATTATAGGTCCTTATATTGGGGGCAAATTAGCCGATCCTTCGCTTGTATCATGGTTCAATTTCGAAACACCTTTTTGGTTTGCTGCTATCCTCTGTTTACTGAATATTGTGATGGTTCGTATATACTTTTTCGAAACATTAAAAGTTGTTTCTACCAAAATCATCAATGCATTTCAAGGATTTATTAATATTTATAATGCATTTACGCGTCCTAAATTATTATCCATTTTCATTGTAGTTTTTTTAATGACATTTGGCTTTAGCATTTTTACCCAATTTCTTCAAGTCTATTTAATTCAGAAATTCAATTATAATCAATCCGATATCGGCGACTACTTCGGATACATTGGCATTTGCATTGCTATCACCCAAGGTTTTATTACTCGTTTTTTAAGCAAACGAATGCAACCATCCACTGCTGTCACTATTTTTACATTAACGCTTTCTATAGCGTTAATACTTATTTTATGGCCACAACAATCTATGTATTTATACCTTATTTCACCATTTGTAGCAATCAGTCAAGGTATACTTTCACCCAATTTGCAAACCATCGTTTCGAACAGTGGTGGACCCGAAGAGCAAGGTGAAATATTGGGCATCAATCAATCTATTCAATCCTTAGCACAATCTATTCCACCAATCGTTGCAGGCTTTATAGTAAGTATCAATATGAATCTTCCTATTATACTCGCTTCCGCATTTACGTTTGCTGCTTGGCTATTTTTCGTAGTTGTTTACAAATCAAAAAATAAATAATTCATATGGCAAAAACTAAAATTTCACTCAAACAGATAGACACTCGCGCGCCAAAAACTTTGGATAAAGAGAAAACAAAAAATAAAACAAAAGCACTCTTGGAAGAATTGGATGGATTGCAAATTTATTATACGCCGATTCGAAGCATTCCCTATTAGTTATCATTCAAGGAATGGATGCCTCTGGCAAAGACGGATTAGTCAAAGATGTATTTACATTTATGAACCCAATGGGCGTTCAAGTCAAATCGTGGAAAGCGCCAACCGCTGAAGAGCTCTCTCATGATTTCCTATGGAGAATACACCAACATACGCCGGCTAAAGGTATGATTCAAATCCACAACAGATCCCATTATGAAGATATACTTGTAACAAGAGTACATAGATGGATAGATGATACAGTAGCCCAAAAACGGATTAAGGCCATCAACAATTTTGAAAATATATTGGCTGAAAACAACAATACAACAATATTAAAATTTTACTTACACCTTTCGCACGAAGAACAAGTGTCTCGCTTAAAGGAGCGGATGGAAATAGAAGAGAAAATGTGGAAATACAATGCCAACGACCTTAAAGAATCAGAATTGTGGGATACTTACATGAAGTATTATGAAGAAGCTTTTAATTCATGTAATGTTATTCCTTGGAACATTATACCTGCCGATCAAAATTGGTACAAAAACTATCTCGTAGCCGAAAAAATTGTATCCACCTTAAAATCCTTTAAAATGAAATATCCAGGTTTGAAAAAATAGGACAACTATGTTTTTTTAATGAAAAATTTATACTTTTACAGCTCACTAAAAACTTACAAAAATGAGATTTATTAAAGAATTTAAAGAATTTGCACTCAAAGGAAACCTTATAGACCTTGCAATTGCTGTTGTCATGGGTGGTGCATTTGGTAAAGTTGTTTCATCATTTATTGACGGTATGGTAATGCCAGCTATTGGAATGCTAACTGGCGGAACAGATTTCAATGACAAAAAACTTATCTTGAAAGATGCGGTTACAGAAATCAAAAATGCCGATGGTTCCGTTGTAGCAGCCATACCAGAAGTAGCTATCAAATGGGGAAGCTTTGTTACAGTAACCATAGAATTTTTAATCGTTGCTTTGGTAGTTTTCATGATTATTAAAGCCATGAACAAAATGAAAAAGGAAGCTCCTGCAGAAGCACCAGCAGGACCTTCATCTACAGATGCATTATTGATGGAAATTCGAGATGCACTGAAGAAATAAATGAATTGTTAAATATACAAATTCATGAATGCCACCATAAAAATGGTGGCATTTTTGCGCTCTTAAAAAAACACATAAATGAAAAAACTACTATTTTCACTTGCGTCAATGTTGATAATGAATCAAACATACGCTCAATTATCAAAAACAGAAGATGTTGAAAAAGACTTCAAACGTAAAGTTGAAGCTAAAAACGAAGGCTGGACTAAAGGCGGTTTATTAAACATTGGACTAACCCAAGGATTATTAGAAAACTGGGCAGCTGGAGGTGAACGAATGTCATTAGCCGTAAATGGCCAATTCAACGGATTTATAGCTCGTGTAAAAGGAAATCGCGTATGGGAAAATACATTAGATATGTATTATGGCTTAAATTATGTTGAATCAAATGCCTTCAAACCAAGAAAAATAGACGATAGAATAGACTTTTCTTCACGATATGGTTTACAACCAAAAAAGTGGACACTTTCTAAAAACAAACTCAAACGCAGTACTTACTTAACTGGACTATTCAGATTCCAATCCCAATTCTCCAAAGGGTTTGATTACTCAAAACCAGGCTGGGAATTAAACCCCATTTCAGAATTCATGTCACCAGCTTATTTTACATTAGCACTCGGAGCTGAAGTAAGACCAAGTGAAAATTTTTCTATCTTCTTTTCTCCTCTTGCTGCAAAAGTCACAACAGTCAAATCGAGCTATACAACATTAGGAACTGCATTTGGTGTGGACAAAGGCAAAACAAGCCGTTTGGAATTAGGTGCATATCTTTCTGCACGATATAAAACCAACATCAACCAAAATATACTTTATACGACCAGACTTGATTTGTATTCAAATTATTTAGCTAAAAACACTATCATGCCCGGCGGATATACACGCAAAGATAATCCCGGAAATATAGATGTACTTTGGGATAACTTTTTTGCTATCAAATTAAGTAAATTTATTGGTGCAGGTATAGGTTTCACTATGGTTTACGACAACGATCAACCTGGCAAATACACACGTTCGTCTGGACTTAAAGATGCGAATGGTGCATTAGTTTATGACAAACTTGGACCTTTAGGTTGGACACAATTGAAACAAGTATTCAATTTAGGCTTTAGCTACAAATTATAATTTTATATCACAAACTAAATGACCAAAAGAGCTACTTCTGAGTAGCT
>JBILCF010000264.1:0-3349 GCA_044353325.1 Chitinophagaceae bacterium
TGCAAAATTAAACAAGCATAAACGATTTTTAAATTTGGCATGACATTTTTTGATACACTTGAAGATATATATATTGCCAAAAAAACATAAATGCCTAAAGGTACTAGCGACCATAAACCAATAATATAGAATATTAAAGGTATTAGAAATAAATAGAGTACAAAAAAAGCAGGTATTAAATGCCTGATTCTTAGCCCTTGCTTTACTAATTTTAATACTAAAGGTTTATATAAACCGTACCCATAATATTGTTTGAATAAGGTTTTGAATGAGTTTCTAACAAAATAAGTGCATTCCATTTCTGGTACCATTAAAATTTTATATCCATTTGCTTTTATTCTGTAATGCAACTCATCATCTTGGTTTCTTTTTAATGATTCATTTAACAAACCTATTTTTTCAAATATTTCTTTTCTATAAATAGCAAATGCAACACTGTCTACATATTGTTTTTTTTTGCTTGTCCTAAACTCTGTATCACCCACACCAAATTTAGAGCTCATTGCTAATGCAATTGCATTTCCATTTTCACCGTTACCTTGTTGGTTTAATGGTCCTCCTATTACATCGGCTTCGCCTGATTCTAAATACTTCAATCCATTTTCTAAATATTTGTCTGGATAAAAAGCATGAGAACCTAAAAGAGCCAAATATTTTCCTGTTGATTGATTATAAGCTTCATTAAACGCATAACTAACAAACTTTTTTTTGTTGTTAATTAATTTTACACAATTATCTTCTTTTTTCAATTCTTCTATAATATCAATAGTTCCATCAGTAGATCCTGCATCACAAATAAAAATTTCACTTATTACATTTTTGCTTTTCAACAAATTTTGAACTAATTTTTTTAAATAGTTCGCTTCATTTAAAGTGGGAATAACTATACTAATCTTCATTTTTCAACAATTTTGTACTTAATGTAGATAATATAATTTGAGGTTTTCCTGATGCAGTATTAGGTATAAATTCAACTTTTTCAAACACAATAATAATTTTTTCTTTCAATTCTTCTATAATTCTATTTTCAATGTTTACTAAGATTTGATTGCTAAAGTTTTTATCTACAATATATTCTATAGTTATTGAATTTAAATTATTTTGTATAACTCTAAATTGTTTGATTTCCGGAAAATATTCAAAAATTCCAGTAAAAAAATGTACGATTAAACTTTTACCAGTTTGGGTATAAATAATATCCGTATCTCGTCCAATAATTTTTTTAAACATTGGGAAGCTTAACGATTTGTTTGAAGGATATTCTGACTTAGGTAATTTAATGGCTAAATCTCCTAAGGTATATCTAATTAAAGGCATTTCATAGGCATCGAGATGAGTTACTACAACATGCCCTATTTCACCGTCATTTACTTCATTTCCATTTTCATCCAATAATTCCAAATAAACTTGAGGTGTGAATATATATTGATAAATCGAATCTTTTTGTCCTGAAATCACAAAACCTTCTGTTGTTCCATATATATCATGAACTTTACAAGAAAACACCTCTTCGATTAACTTTCTATACTGATCAAACATTTTATCCCCCCAACTTATTACGCTTTTAAATTTTTTTATTCTTATATTATTCTCCTTCGCAATTTTTGCATATACATACATCGATGATGCATACCCTCCAATTATTGGTCTAGTTTTTTTGTTTATTTTTTCTAATGCTTCAATTACACCACTAGGATCCAAACCAAAAGCTAATTCATAATTAATATTCAAAATAATATCTTTCATTCTTTTGACTAAAGATCTTTTAGATGACATGCCTGTTTGTAACATAGGCCAACCAAATTCATATCCTGCCCATTCCCACATTAATGTTTGTAATGCTTGTATTTTTGATTGTTCTTTTTTACTCATATATACTGTTCCTTGAATACCTGAAGAACCACTACTTTTTTCACATATTAATGAATTTTTATTTTCAGGATTTAATAAAAACAAATCGATGTTTTTTTTATGAATGGTCTTATTGACTATTGGAAAGTCTTTAATATCTATTTGTTTATCCTTATTAATATTTTGATAAAAAGGAATATTTTTTTGAGCATGATTGAGCAATTTCAATAATTTATCATTTTGTAGCTTCTCTAACTCATTTTCATTCAACAATTGAATTATACGCCATTCTTTCAACGATTTTATATATTCTGTTCCTAAAACAAAATCGCCAATAGGTAATAATAAATTTTCTAATACTATTTTTTTAAAAAAACTCATTTTCCTTTAATATTTAGGATTTATTAGGTACAGAATTAATAAGATTTAGCCATTGTTGAAGTACTATTTCAGAATTGTACTTTTTTTCCACTTTATTTCTAGCATTAGTGATAATATTTCTAGTTTTTTCTTTATTTAAAATTAATTCTTCAATTTTAGTAGACATTTCATCCGCATTTCCGTCTTCACAACAAAGTGCGTCTTCATCCTCTTCAACCAAATATGGTATACCTCCTACTCGAGTGCTAACAATAGGTAGGCCTAATGCCATAGCTTCTAATAAACTAACTGGTGTATTATCTTTATGAGTTGTATTAATAAATATATTGCATTTTTCGGAAAGGCTCATCCACTGTTCTAGTGTTAATTTTCCTTTTATACTAATATTATCATTTAATTTTTTTTCATTAATAAGCATTTGAATCTCTGGTAGCATATTTGATTTATCTGGCCCAACAAAATAAAGTTGAATTTTAGGATATAGTAACTTTAGTTTATGTACAACTTCTATTGCCATTTGTGGGTTATAAACTGCTTGAAAAGATCGTACCCACAATAAAACGGGGTTTGTTATGTCTCTTTGTTTATATTTATATAATACAATTTCTACAGGGTTTCTTATTATTTGAGGTTCTATACCAAAAGCATCTTTAGTTGCTTGAAATAAGTACTCTGATGGAGACACTACTTTATACGCATTTTTTAAAATATATTTAGACAGTTTAGGAGTCGAAGTGAATCTAGCAGGCAAATCTCCTCCGTGTAAAATTAAAATATATTTTATTTTGAAAAATATACTTAAAATTGAAGCTATAAATGCAAAAAAAAATGCTTGAGAACTATATGTATCTATTAGTATTAAATCAGCATTTCTTCTATTGTTAATAATTAATTGAGAAATTTCAAATATTCTTTTTATTTTACTTAATTGTGTTGACGAGAATTTAATATTAAATTTTTCTTTATCCAATGAGTTTACTAACCATATATTGGGCCCCGAATAATACCCTTTTTGATTTCCTAAAAAATTACCGATATATAAAATAGTTTTCATCGTAAATATATTATATCTTCCGTTTGTTAGGAACGATATTCAAAATTGATAAGCTAATCAATA
>JBILCF010000230.1:0-3335 GCA_044353325.1 Chitinophagaceae bacterium
TGTATACAGCATCTATTTCGAAATCCTCTGTTATTTGTTTAAAAGCATCAATTGGTAATGCATGTAATATTCTTATGCTACTTCCTTGTGGGTTAAGTTGTTCATTTATTTTTTGTAGCGATTGATGAATGAACGTAACCCGAGCATCATTTTTTTCCAGTTCTTGAAGTATTGATGGGTCAAAAATAAAGATAGGTTGAACATTCTTATTTTCTTTCAAAGCTTCAAAAAGTCCATGGTTGTCATGTAGTCTTAAATCTCGTCTGAACCAAAAAATTGTCGTTTTTCCCATGCTACAATGATAGAAAATCAATTTCACTCTATCTTTAAAATCAACTTATAGCCTATAAATTGACTATTTGAAGCTCAGAAATGGCTTGTTTTCAAAAAAAACTAGCAATTTAGACTATTTTTTACTACTTTTGCGCCCTTAAATCCAATAAATGAAGTTATCACAATACGTTTACGATTTGCCTTTAAATCTGATAGCTCAGTATCCAGCCAAAAATAGAGATGAAAGTAAATTAATGGTTGTTCATAAGGACACTGGCGTAATAGAGCATAGGCAATTTAAAGATTTGCTCGAATATTTTGATGATAAAGATGTGATGGTAGCAAATAACACGAAAGTGTTCAATGCTCGCTTATATGGTCGTAAAGAAAAAACAGGAGCTAAAATCGAAGTTTTTTTGTTGCGTGAATTAAACAAACAAAACAGACTTTGGGATGTAGTTGTTGAGCCTGCTCGTAAAATACGTGTAGGTAACAAACTTTACTTTGGTGCTGATAATTCATTGGTAGCTGAAGTTGTAGACAATACCACTTCCCGTGGCCGTACTATACGTTTTCTTTTTGATGGTAGCAATGATGAATTGAAAACCATTCTTGACAATATGGGCGAAACACCTTTGCCAAGATATATCAAACGCAAACCTGAAGATTTGGATAAGGAGCGTTACCAAACTGTTTATGCAAAGCATGAAGGTGCAGTTGCAGCTCCAACGGCAGGCTTTCACTTTAGTCGTGAGTTAATCAAACGTCTTGAAATTAAAGGTGTTAAATTTGCAGAAGTTACGTTGCATACTGGCTTAGGAACCTTTAGACCTATTGAGGTTGAAGATATTTCTAAGCACAAAATGGATGCTGAGTTTTACGCTGTAGATGAATATGCATGTAAAACAGTCAATAAAGCAAAAGAAGAAGGTCGCAGAATATGCGCTATTGGTACTACATCAATTCGTGCTATGGAATCTTCAGTTACAACAACAGGTATGTTGAAACCTTCTGAAGGTTGGACGAATATATTTATTTCACCACCTTACGATTTTTCATTAAACAATGCTTTGATTACAAACTTTCACCTTCCAAAAACTAGTTTGCTAATCATGTGTGCTGCATTTATGGGCTACGATTTAACGATGGAAGCATACAAAGTCGCTATCAAAAATAAATATCGTTTTTTCAGTTATGGCGATGCTATGTTGATTATCTAATTTTTTATAATTAAATTTTTTAAAAGCCGTTTCTATTGAAGCGGCTTTTTTATTTATATTGAGAAAATCAATGGTATTTCAAATTCATTCAGATGAGCTAATGTATATTTGACTTTTACTTGATTTGCTCAATAAACTATGCCTGAAAACATTCAGCCACTTCGATATTTTGCCGTTTACAAACCTATCAATATGGTTTCGCAGTTTATTAGTCCAGATAAAGTAGGTTTATTGGGCGATTTGGAATTTGATTTTCCAGAAGGTACGCATGCAATTGGTCGATTAGACAGTCAGTCTGAAGGTTTATTGTTGTTGACTACAGATAAACGAATAACACGTTTACTTTTTCAAAGTAAAATTCCGCACAATAGAACCTATTTGGTTCAAGTCTTACAGCATATGAGCGCCGAAACGCTTCAGCTTTTGCGTGATGGTGTAGAGTTTAAAATTAAAGGAAATGTAAATTGGACAAGTAGTCCTTGCGAAGCAAAAATTGTCGAAAAGCCACTAGGGCTTCATGTCATAGAGAATGAATTGCTCGATTTTATTCCACATACTTGGGTCGAAATCACATTGACAGAAGGAAAGTTTCATCAAATTAGAAAAATGGTTAAAACGCTTCGACATAAATGTAGAAGACTCATTCGGCTTTCAATTGAAAATATAACTTTGAATGAAATGAAACCTGGTGAGGTTAAGGAAATGGAACAAGCGGATTTTTATTTAAAATTAAATATATCAATTCCTTAATTATAATTTGTTGCTTTTCAACTAAATAATATATTGTCATACAGTTAATTTATATAGTATGGACACCTATTTTCCTTCATTTAGTTTATCTTTACTTTGGTTTAAATTAAATATTCCGGTCAATATGCATAAGTTGAATTTTATTATGAGATTTTTTATTGTTATATTATTTTCTTTATTTAGTCAGATAGTAAATGCACAAACATTTATCAATGAATTGGATTCGGACTCTCCAGGTATTGATGATAAAGAATTTGTCGAAATTAGAACTTTGATTCCATTTACCTCATTGAATGGACATGTGCTTGTTTTTTTTAATGGGAATCCTAGTTCATCCAATGCAAACATGAGTTATTATGCATTAAGTTTAAATGGTTTGGTAACTGATGCCAATGGAATTGTTACCTTAGGAAATAACCTCGTTTCGCCTGTACCTGATGTTATTTTTTCTGACAATGTGATTCAAAATGGAGAAGATGCTGTAGCCATTTATCAAGGTAGTCTTGTGGATTTTCCAATCAATACATTGGCTACTACTACAAATCTTGTCCATGCTTTAGCTTATGATACCAGTGATCCTGATGCAATAGCATTAATGGCATTGTTGGGAATTGTATTGCCACAAGTTCAAGTTAATGAAAATGAAAATAATGCACAAGCAACCGAATCCATACAGCGCAAAAATGATGGAACGTATGAAGTTAAAGCCCCAACGCCAGGCGCTATGAACGACGGTAGTGGGTTTGTTTATAATGGCCTTGCAATTGTTGTTAGTCCTTCAAACCGTGATGAGGGCGATACATTACATATCACTATAACTTCTCAAACTCCAGTTGCAACGCCTATCAATTTTAATTTAACTTTAAACAATGGCTCGTTTAATGCTGCTGATTTTACAGGTAATCTTACATGTATAATCCCTGCCAACGCAACAACTTTTTCCACAATTATTACGCTTATAGATGATGTAGTCAATGAAGGGGATGAAATAATGAAAATAAAATTTGGAACTTTACCAACTGGTTTTAATCGTCTCAATGATAATGTTGAAATTCGTGTAGTTGATAATGATTACCAAATAGATCCTTGGGG
>JBILCF010000100.1:0-10002 GCA_044353325.1 Chitinophagaceae bacterium
TATCTTTTTTATGAAAAATTTAAACCGCCTTTTTGGCGGTTTTTTTTATTTGTAGTTAAGTAATATACTGTAGTAGCTTTAGTACTGTTTATATCTGATTTTATATTGGTCATTAAATTTTGAAATACTATCCAAATGGTTCATTTTAGGCAAAAAAATTGCATTTCGGCAAGAGTCTATGAAAGGGATGTTTTTACGTGACATAATCAAAGTGTAATATCTATTAGGAAGTGAAGTTTTACATTTTGTAATTGGAGAATCAGAAGCACAATATTCATAAATACTAGCAAAATCTGTAGGGTGAAATTCACCTTCTAAAATAGCTTGTTCTAAGTACTTCTTTAGTTTTAAAATTACACAATCCTCGTGCATAAGAATTAATACACATTGATGAAAATTTGGAAAGCAGAATTTAACATGATCGATTAAAGACATTTTATATATTTTACCTCCAAATGCTTTCATATTATCAATACCTACTGTTTTTTCACCTATTTGATGGCCTTTACTCTTGACAATGCTATCATACTTTTTAAAATTTGATACCATGATTTCGTACCAAATAGCTTTCTGGTCTTTATCATTAAGGTTTAAGTTAGTTTTTGCTTCTCTATCATAGTAATACATTTCAGATATTATTTTCTTTAAATTCCAGTCAAACATACTTTTGTATGAGTTATTCAATGAAAAATATTTTTTTCGAATAGTATCCTTTAAAAAATTAACATTTGAATCTACAAACGGAACTACATATAGAAAATTTGTATCTACCCCAAATTCTATACATTTTTCGAGATTTTTTTGGATAAAATTTTTCTTATTAGCCAAAATTGAAATTAACAATGCATCATATACATCTCTTGCAAATACAAATTTGTATTGTCTGAAAGTATCATCGTAAAGTTCAATTGATTTTTCAAAATGACCTGCTAGTGCATAACTTGTTGCATTGTTTATTGATAAATAGTATTGTTTGTAATCTTTACTATTTGATATTAAAGGACAAAAGAGATTTGCTATTAGTAAAAATGCATAAAGTTTCATATTATAAATTTCATTTTTATTAAATATAAAAATAAAGAAATTAAACTTGCATATCAACTATTCTTTAAAAATCAAACTTCACACTTCCAAAAATACCAAATCGTCTGGCAGGCGTATCATTGAAATTGTTTAGGGGCAAAATGCGCCAAACAAAATCTATACGTAACACTTTCAAAATATTTTCGATACCTGTACCTGCCTCCAAATAAGGGCTTCGTGCTAATGTTTGAAACTCAAATCCTTTGTTTAAGTTGGTCAATTGATTGGCACTTGACATACTGCCATATACACCTTTCATGTTCCAAAAAGTTCTAATTTTTGATTTTTTGAGCAATGGAATGTATTTAAAAATAAATGAACCAAGCGAATGTTCAATATTGGCGCCGATATATGCGTCGCTGAGGTATTCATAGCGATGCATCATACTAAACGTAGATCTAGAATAGTAATAAAACTCATTGCCTGGATGAATTTCCAACAATGGATAAGGCAAATTCTTGCCTATGATTTTGCCAGCAAATACATTGTAATATAAATTTCCTGCATGCAGAATACTGGTATAGTCGGAAATGCCAAATCGAAATTTTGTATATTGATAATCGCTACCCAAAACATTTTTAAATCCTTGACCAACGAAAAATTTAACCAATGGATATTTTGTGCCAAGACTTGTACGATAATAATTTCCTTCTACAAATTGTTCTTTGTATGCAAACCGTAGTTCAATACCCAACTCGCTGGTTTGAATAGCATTGGTTTCTATTCCATCTTGATTGAAAAAAATATTTTTGATGGGCAAAGGATCGTATGGTGCAAATGATTTGCGTTCGGCCGAAAGTAAAATTCGAAATCCATTGTAACTACTGGTCATGTACTCGAATCGTTGTTTTTCTACATACGCAAGTTTCCAAGGAATGTTTTTTCGGCGACCAAGAAAATTGAAAATATTATCAACAGAGCCAGCTTCATCATATTGACTTACAGTATTGTCAATGTCACTTTTTATTTCGGCATAGATGTAGGAGCGTGGTTCGCGTTTAAGAATCCACAACGCACTGCCACTGTATTTGACTCGCTGATCTAAAAGGCCGTAAGCTACATAACCTTTTAAATAAACATTTTTAAACAATTTGGGTGTCGTGCCCAAGGATATTCTAAAGCGCGAACCTTCAACTGGGTTTTGACTATATACATTATAAATAGGGCCAATCTCGATAGGTCCTACTTCTTTGATGCCTGTTCCGATAAGATAAAATAAATTGTAGTATCGTTTATAGACAGGTAGACTTTGTATAGTATCAATCATTTGATATATAGCCTTTTCGTTCGTACTCAAAGAGTCGTGACGAACTGAATTCCAATACATTTCATCTCGTGTTAAAGCTCCTTTTTCTATTTGACTATCTGATTTGTTTTTTTTATCGTTTACGACATCTTCATTGATAGGATTATTGACAATGATATTTTTATATGTCGTAGTTTTTCTGCCCAAAAAGCCAGCAATTTTATCGCCTTGTGGTGGTAAAAAGTCAACATAAAATTTATCTTTTGTTAAGAACCAAAGGGTATCTTCTAAGCATGTAAATTCTTGAAGAAGTGTTACTTTATTGACCCAATTTATGTTTTCATCTTTTGTAACAATCATGTTGATTTTTTGAATGGCATAATCGCTATCATGTACCCAGAAATCTCCGTTGAATGTATGCTCTCCTTTTCGCTTGGAGGAGAATACTATTTGGTAGCAAAGCTTATTGTTTATCCATTGTGTATCAGCAAATTGATATTTATAAAAGCTAGGTGCGTCGTTGGCAATAGGGCTTACGAAATCTACATTGAAAATGGGTATTTTATTGTCGTAAATATTGATGTTTTGATACATTGAACCCAACATTTTCGAAACACTTTGATTTTCATAACCAGAAATGCGTGAGCCTTTGATAAATTCTTTCGTTTTCTTGGGTTTCTTTTGATAGTAGTAATCGGAAATGGTCTCTGTCAAAAACAAAGGTAAAAATGGTTTGTCTTCGGACGTTGAGTCTATATATTTTTCTATGAAATTAAACTCTTTGAGAATGGGAGATTTGGAAAAAGCTTTTTTTGGTATTTTATTGATATCCATTTCAAGCTTATTGTATACTTCGTAGCTGTAATTGTCTGCCTTATCGTAGTTGTTGTTTGATTTGTTTTTGATTATTTTTTTTACAAAATTCAAAGCAGGGTCTTTTTCAAATTTTATGACAAAGTCACGCATCATAATAGATGACCGTTCCATTTCAATTTTCAATTTGAGGTATTTGGATTTTGAGTCTAGTGGGATTGTTTTTTTAGTATACCCAATAACAGTTACAGATAAGCTGTCTTTGGGCAATTTATCCAACGTGAATTTAAAATTACCATCAATATCGGCTTTTAACCCAGTCGAAGTACCTGGGAAAAATACTGTTGCAAATGAAAGTGGTTCAGCTGTCGTGAAATCAATTATTTTACCTTCAATGATAATCTGTTTCGTTGATGATTTAAATGCGGGTTGGTTTTGTACAATAGTATCTTTGACTTGGGTTGAATCTTTTGTTATAACAGATAGTGAGTCAATATTGTTAATGTCGTTTGTTTGGCCGATTAAGTTATTTATTGCACAAATAAATAGAAATAAAGTAAGTAAAAAAGGTTTTCTAAGTTGCCTTACAAGTAAATTGAATGTTCGAGTGAAGTGTATAGTAGGTTGTAGTTGATGCATCTTACATTAAAAATCAGTCGCCATAGAAAAATGAATAATAGGTTTTTTAGAGCCTTCGATATTCCAAGCAAAATCGGTTCGTATAAAATAACCTAAAACCCGTGAACGAAGCCCTAACCCATAGCCCATCCCAAAGTCGTATCTAGAATTTTCAATATAAACTGTAACGGGAGAATTGGGGTCTTGGACAAAATTTTGACTTTTGATATTATCGCTATTGGGTAAAATGCCTTTCCAAGCTGAGCCTATATCTAAAAACGAAATGAGTTGTAAATTTCGAAGTAAGCCTGATTTTGTAGGTCGTTTAAATAGTGTATTGTAAATAGGAAATCTGATTTCTTCATTTAATACCATAAAGCTATTGCCATTTCGTGCACCTTGCCTGTATCCCCTTAGGTTAGTTGCCAAAGATTGAAATGCATAATTTTGAGAATAGTCGATAGATGTATTCCCGTCAAATTTTGGATTCAAATCATTGTCTACACCGCCCATAAAGTAAAGAATTTTAGCATTACCTCCGCTGTGCGCACCTGCTATTCGAGATGCGAAAATGATATTTTTGTATAGTGTTAAATAGTTTCGAGCATCATAACCAAAGTTGTAAAAACCTTTGGTTTCATTGGTTAATTTATATTGATACTCTCCAAATAATTTGACACGGGAGCCTTTCCATATATTTAATATTGGCGCTATTGTATTGTCATACACAAATTCTGCACGAGACACAACCCAAAATTGTCTGTCATCGGGAATGCCTATACTATACTGATCTTTAGCTTGTATGTTGATGCGATCGTAACGTGTGCCAAGTTGTAAACGAATACTTTTGAGCATATCAATAGGATATGTCCAATTAGATTGAAGGTAATCCATGCTGACTTTTCCGATGACAGGATACGGTGAAAAAAATGGAGGAGCTACATTGCGTTGGTCGTATGTGTTATTGGTAGAATGATGAAAAAATAATAAACCCCAATCAGCACGTTTTCTAAAATTGTTGAATTGTAAAAAGTAATCAATTGAATTGAAATCAACGCCCATTCGAAACCCTGCAGTAATTTTATAATCTTCCATAACATCTGTTAAAGATGTCGTCAAGAAGCCAGCTAAAGGTGGATTTTGGTATGTGCCACCATTGTAATCAAATGGTTGGTATCTGGTAAAGAGCAGTGTGTTATCTAAGGATGTTTGTAGGAAATTTGGATAAAAAGTGCTTAAATATTTAAGTGGTTTAGTCTTTTTAAGACTACCAGTGTAGAGTTGATAACGTTGCTTATTGTTTGTTCTACTTTCAAAAAGCGATTCTAAAGATGTTGTAGTCGTATCGTTATCAAATGGGGTAATATAGGTTGAAAATAGCGTGGTATTATTCATTTCTGTTGAATCAATAATAGGTGATTCAACTATAGGATGTGACTCTTCGTATTTTTTATTGTAAGCGTTGATGCTTTCTGGGGTAGATAAAAATAAAGTATATTCTTTTTTGCTTTTTGTCCACTCTGCTAGTTTCCCAATTTTATGAATGTAAGATTGTCCCAATAATGTAAAGTCGGTTGGCGATATTTTTTTGGTTGAAAATGTATCACCCAGTTGTCCTCGTTTTTCTACAGTTGCAATTGCTCTGATTAATTTGCCTTTTTCGTTGAGGATATAGGCATAGTCTGATTGTCCGTATTGAACGGGTTGTGTTATAGCCGCATTTGTATTACTCAATTGAGTTAGAATGGTGCCTTTGGATGGGTCGTACAAAAATAAATTGTATCGATGATTGAAGGCATCGCTTTTTGCATTTTCGCCAAGGTAAGGTGTCGTTCTATTTGACATAAAGAGAATACCTGTAGTGGTTTCGTTTTGGATGAAAACAGGGTTTTTATCATCAAATAAATCTGTTGTAATGGGTTCGATTCTAGCGTTACGAATGGTTAAACTAAACAAGTCGCTTTGGCCTTTTTTTATAGCTGAAATAGCTAGACTGTTTTCATCACTCATAAAACACATACCTGTTATTCTATCGACTCGATTTGATGGAATAACTTTATTTTCCATTTTGCGCTTTCCTGTTGTAAATATTTTAAGTATAATACTGTTTCTCTTTTGAAAGATAACGGCCATTTTTTTTCCCGATGGGCTCCAACAAATTAATGGGTAATCAGGATCGGCTAGTTCCTCATTAGCTTTTACACCGCCCTCCAATACATTGAATGTCTTTTTGTATTTTACCTCTTGAATCTGAACAGTATACTCGCCATCTTTTTTTATTACGTAAGCAACTTCGTTGCCTGTTGGTGATACAGCAAATTGTGTATATACGGCATCTGGTTTGATTTTTATCGAGGTTAGAAATGTACGACCTTGTAGCGAGTCTTCTTTATCTGTGATATAATAGGAGGGAAGGTGTTTGTTTTGCCATTCCAACATAAGTTCTTTGTAGGGTTTTTTAAAGACACTTTCTATTGAATTTTGAACACTTTTACGATATCGTGTTAAATAAAGTAGATTAGATATATAGTTTTCGCCGTAGTTTTCTGCAACAAAATTCCAAAATGAATGACCTACTAAAGTTGGGTTTAAAAGCGCGATGTCGTTAAATTTTATTTTCTTTCGATCTTTAAGTAAAGTGGTTACTTCAGCTTCTTTATCTGGCGTCCATTCGTCGGCAATATAGGCCACATAACCATTAGTATACCATTCAGGTAAATTCATTTTGACAGCATTTTTGACGACGTCTTTAAGGTTGTCACCAAATAACATGTTGTCTTTAATTACACTAGCAATACCCTTATTAATCTGTTGTTTTAAGGTATTGTGATCACCATTGAAATATACAGGGATATTGTCGCCTATGATATCTACTTTACCACCATTGGCTTTGTTTATTTCTTCATTTTGACGACCAATATTGGTTTGTCGATAATCGGAAAAGGTATTGTAAATAATGATATTCAACTTTTTATTGAGTCGTCCACCCATCATATAAACAATATGCGATAATTCTTGTTCGGCTATATTGAGCGAATAAAGCGCATGAGCTTTGCCTTGGTCGTAATAAAAAACTCTAAAGTGAGTGCTATCAAAGTAATTCCATTCAAATGTTCGGTATTGCACTCGGTTTTGACCAAACGGCTCCCATGATGCTTGAGAAAATAAAGCATGTGTGTAAAAGGAGAACACGAAGAGAAAGAATATTTTCTTATACATAAATAGCTTTATTCCTAGTTAAATTCTGACATTGAAGTTACGAATTTACTTTAGAATACCTTCATTAGAATATTATTATCGGTAAAAGTTTATTTCTTAATAGATTTGTACCCAAAAATAGTCACTATGAAGGTCAAATCCTTTACATTCAATCCATTTCAGGAGAATACATATATCCTTTATAATGAGGTAAAACAGGCATTTATCATTGATGCAGGCATGTATTTTCCTGAGGAATTTGATCAATTTTTTCAGTTTATAGAGATGAATCAGCTTGAACCAACAATGTTATTGAATACACATACCCATTTGGACCATGTTTTTGGCAATGCAGCTGTTCTGAACCGCTTTAAAATACCGTTTGCTTACCATGAATTAGACAGGCCTGTATTTGATTCAGCTAATTCAGTTGGGAAAATGTATGGACTGAGCTTCGAACCATCTCCCGCAGCAACTTTTTATTTAAATGAAAACGAGATTCTTCAACTCGGTCAAGATGAGTTTAAATTGATGTTAACCCCAGGTCATTCCCCAGGAAGTGTATGTTTTTATAGCAAAAAATCAAATTTAGTTATCAGCGGAGATGTATTATTTCAGCAAAGTATTGGCCGTACAGACTTGCCAGGAGGGAATTATGAATCTTTAATTACGAGTATTCGAAGAGAATTATTTGTTTTACCTGATGAAACTATTGTCTATAGCGGACATGGACCGGCCACTACTATTGGTTCAGAAAAAAGAAATAATCCTTTTTTAAGGGATTAAACAGAATAAATGCCATTGGGTTCAAGTCGAATTAAGCGTTGTTTGTATAAAATGCCAATTGAGTTTTTAAAGTTCTTTTTACTCATTTGTAGTTTTTTCATAATTAATGATGGATCACTCTTGTCTGTCAGTTCCAAAAAACCTTTATTGCGTTCGAGGTAGTTCATAATACGTTCTGCGCCTTCTTCAAGGCGCTTTACACCTTTTGGTTGAAGGCTAATGTCTATACCACCATCTTCTCGAATCAGTTTTACATATCCTTTGAGTTGATCTCCTACATTTATTGGTTTGAATATTTCAGTATGGTAAATCAGGCCCTTGTACATTTGATTTACAACTACATTGAAACCTAGGGGTGTTGTTTCGAAAACCAATAAGTCCACCTCTGAACCTGGCGTAATTTCAATAGAGTTGTTTTTGAAATAACGATTGAGTTTGGTAGTAGCTACTAGACGTTCGGTTTGTTTGTCTTCATATAAATATATAACATAGGACTGTCCTGTAATCATTTTTTGATTTTGCTCTTTAAAAGGAACAAATAAATCTTTTTCAAGACCCCATTCAAGAAATGCACCAATTGGGGATGAACTTTTTACTTTTAAATATGCAAATTCGTGTATTTTAACTAATGGCGTTAAGGTAGTAGCAACCCATCGTTGTTCATGGTCCTTATAAACAAATACATCAATTACGTCGTCAATATCAAAATCTTCACTGCAATATTTATTGGGAAGTAAAATGTCATTTCCTTCTTCATCTCCCAAGTAAAATCCAACACTTGTACTTCTCAGTATTCTGAGTTGATTTTGTTCACCTATTTTTAGCATGTGCTAAAATTACATTCAGTTTTTAGTATTTATGCAAACGAAGGACTCTTTTATTTTTTCCAAAGTCTTTTTCATATTGAATAAATACGTTGTAAATACCAGCGGCCAGAGTTGAAACATCAATATTTTGATAACGTTTTTGTACAATGCCACTTTGTACTTTGTTTCCAAAACCATCAAATATGGCATAATTCCAATATTCCCCAAAATCTTCATCGATGAGTAAGCTAGTGTGATCTTTGGTTGGATTTGGATATAGATTTATATTTTCTGGATAATCCAACACAATAGTATTTGATTTGTATTCGCAACCAGCACTATCGGTAATGATTACATAGTATTCACCATCACCTATTGATTCTAGTATGTTTTGATGAAATGAATCAATTTTAGTTGAATTAAAATACCAATTATGTAACAGTGAAGATGGGAGACTAAATAGCTTTTTATAATCTGTAGTAATTACTGGGGTAAGTTGTAAAAATTCAGGTAATGAATCTGATCTTAAAATAGATATGGTACAGCCGTTCGCGTCTTGAACATCTACAAAATAGTAATTTCCTGCAGCTGCTTTCCATATTGAAATTGGATCGTTCAGTGTGATGTTGTTTAGTATATTTTCAAAATTATAGGATACATTCCATGGCGACTTACCCTCAAGTGTAAAATTATATTGATGCAATTTTTCATCACAGAGTGCTTGAATTGAATCGACTTTGAACTGTATTGGATAATTGTCAATTGCGACTGTTTGATTGATAAATTCTACACAACCTTTTGCATCATATAAATACAGTAATTTATAGTTATTGTTGTGAAAGTATTTACCAATTCCAGTATAAACCAGCATTGTATCGACATTTTGTCCATTTATTTGATAGACTAAGTTTAATGGATCCGTTCCTGAAGCATCAATTGTCACTGCAGTGCTATCAAGTGCACAATTGTATTGTGTCGTATAATTGTTATATTGCATTGGAGTGTATGTAGCAACATAAACAGTATTTAGCATTTGCTTGCAGCCAACAGAATCCTCGATTGAAATAAAATTATAATTACCATTCGGTAGTTGAATTGTAGAACTTAATGTGTTACTAATAACTTGCTGTGGTAAATTATTGTATGTATAATTTAATCTGTATGGTTTTAAGCCAGCATTGATATTAAATTGAGTTGTATATTTTCCTGAATCACAATCTATATTGAACGGTGTTATATAAGCATTCAAATTTGGAAAATTGACATGTATTGTATCATTTAAAAATTTTGTACAGACCTGATCGCTTACTGCAGTAAGTTCATAATTTCCTGTAGATAAGAAAAGGCTATGATTTTGTGAAGGTACATATATTTGGAAATTAGAATTTGTATTCAAATTTTTCATTTGCATTATCCAAGGTCCATTCCCATTCAAACTATAATCAATTTTTA
>JBILCF010000231.1:0-3324 GCA_044353325.1 Chitinophagaceae bacterium
AAGAGTACCTGCACATCGCGTCGTGAATAGAAATGGTATATTGACCGGGAAACATCATTTTGGATCACCTACCCTAATGCAAGAATTGCTTGAAGCTGAAGGTTTAACTATAGAAAATGATAAAATTTTAAATTTCAACGAACATAAATATCTTTTTGACGATGAAAAATAAAAAATTAGTTCTAGATAATGCTGCTCTGGAGGAAGAATTTTTTGAAGATGTCAAACTGATTGGCATTGTTTGCCCTATCGAGGCATACCATTTTATATGGATAATCAATCAAATGACAAATTACAATTTTATACGCAATCATTCAGCTGAAGTCCAAGTCAACGACGATTTTTACCCCGTTTATTCATTTCAAGAAGACGATAAATTCTTGGAACATTATATATTTTCAAACCGAAGTAAAACGAACTATTTATTGAATGACATGAAAAATATTGATTTTATTTTTATGTCAAAAGGGAATATTTTTCACCAAGAAGATGTCAAACAACAAAATGAAATTTTAAAACAAATTCATGGTGTTGTGTACACTTTTGACCTTGATTCTAGCCGACTAAATCAACGTCAACACTTAATTTTATAATTTCTTTTTACAATTAAGAAATTTCACATTACTTTTATTGCAAATTAAAAAAAAATTATATGCTTCGTACGTTATTACTTATATCCTTTGTAGCACTTATTGGGTTTACTTCTTGCGAAAAAACAATTACAAAAACTGCATGTTTTACCTTTTCGAAAAATACAATAAAAATGGGCGATACTGTTTATTTGTTTAACTGCTCAGAAGGATATCAAAGTGCTGTATGGTATTTACCTAATGGCACTATAGATTCAAATAGAAATAGCTTTTTTACACCAACTTTTTCAGGTCCTAATCCTGTGCTTCTTCGTGTTGGCAATTACGCATTTACTGATACGATTGGCGCAGTAAAAATATTAACCGTAGAGCCTTAGTCTAATTATTGCTGGTTTGAACTCCCCTTACATTCATCAATATAAAACACCATTTTGGTATGCATTGGTGCTAATCGTAGGAATGTTTTTAGGTTACAAACTTTCCGACTCCATAGGTAAACAAATCAAAAACCCAATAGTTGCTGATAGAAACCTAGACGATCTTATTTATTTAATTTCCGATAAATATGTTGACACAGTTGATATAGATCATTTATATGATGATGGTGTTGAAGGTATTTTGTCAAACCTAGACCCACACACTGTATATATCCCAAAATCAGATTTAAATCGTGTGAACGAAGAACTAGAAGGTAGTTTTTATGGCATTGGTGTTGAGTTTTTTATTTATAAAGATACTGTTCGCATATCTTCTATACTAGATCAAGGCCCATGTTACAACACCAACATTAGTCCCGGAGATCGTATTATCAAAATCAACGACTCCTTGGTAGCAGGAAAACAAATTACAGATGAACGCATCATAGAAAAAATACGTGGAGAACTCAATTCTCCTGTGACTTTAACGGTACTTCATCCAAATCAGCAACAAGAATCGATTACAATACAACGCAATGCTATACCAATAAAGAGTGTATTGGCATCGGTGAAAGTCAATCCTTCGACAGGATATATTCTCATTAAAATGTTTAGTGAGAATACTTATGATGAGTTCAAAACAGCATTACAAGATTTAATCAAAAAAGGAATTAACAATCTCATCATAGATGTACGCGATAATCCTGGTGGCTATATGGATGCAGTAGCCAACATTGCTGATGAAATGATTTCGGGCGATCACACTATTATTCAAACAAAAGGAAAAAATAGAGAAGATGAACTTCGAACTCATATTGATGGGCAATTTGAAAATGGAAAAGTTGTAATATTGGTCAATGAAAACTCTGCATCAGCAAGTGAGATTTTAGCTGGTGTCATTCAAGATTTGGACCGTGGCATAGTCGTTGGAAGGCGAACATATGGCAAAGGATTAGTTCAAGAACAATTTGTATTACCCGATCGTTCTGCTATAAGAATTACAACGGCTCGATATTATTTACCAAGTGGTCGTTGTATTCAGCGTTCTTACAAAAATGGAAAGGCTAATTATAAAAAGGATATTTTTAATCGATTCGAACACGGCGAATTGACCAATTCAGATTCAACAAATCACACCAATCTTCAAGATACATTTTATACAACTTCAAAAAAAATAGTTTTTGGCAATGAAGGTATAACACCAAATTACTTTGTCTCTTTAGACACGAGTCAAGCCCAGTCATTAAATTCTTTTTACGAAACTCATCTTGCTTCAGGATTTACAAGTTCATATTATTACGCGAATAAAAATGAATTTAACACCTATACAACTGCTGAAGTATTTGCAAAAGATTTTGCTTTGACACACAAACAATTAGACGCCCTAAAACTTTATGTCCATTCATTAGGATTCTCAAATTCAATGTCAAATTTTTATTTAAACTCATCGAAAATCCAGTCTATCATTAAAGCAGAATTTGCAAAATTACAATTTGGATACAATGGGTATTTTGCATCTTTAGCTCAACAAGATGAAATGATATTAAAAGCAATTTCATTGTTGGCTCAATAAGCTAAACGACTAATCTATTGTTATTTTCTTTTGACACATTCGTATAAACTCCTCAATGGATTTTAACTCGTCAAGCATCATGTACCGACATAATCCATAACCAAAGTCTTTAGGTTCTAACTTTAGCATATCATGGCCCAAACTATATCCATAAAATTCAACTTGCAAGTCACTGCAATATTTAGCCCCGATATAAATATCATGTACATGAGCCTGAAACTGATCTTCACGAATTAGAATTCGTTTATGAAATGATTTATTTGCTGCTTTTATATCTACTTCTTGGCCACTATGAGACAATATCAAATCTGCTCCTTTTTTATGATTACCTGGATGTGGTTTGAGCATATCAGGTGCAAAGAATTCTATTTGCAATTGAATTAAATAATTGGCGAAAACCAATTCGCAAAGTTTTCCAATTCGGATAAATGAAATGTATTCTTCGTAACTAACACCAAGTACATTTTTGCCATAACCGTTTTGTAGGTAAGCATTTGTAAACTCTTGTACATGATTCAACTGCTCTTGAGTAGGTTTGAGTAGGATCATTTTTCAATTTTATATTTTATTCTTTCAACATATTTTCAGACATAAATACCAATTCAATGACACGTGATAAAATACGATCAGCATAAGCTGCTCCTAATAAATTTGTTTGAATGGTACCTCCACCAGAATATTCTTCTTTGGACAATACACCCAACAAATGCAACTCGGCATCACGAAATGCGATCCATTTAAGTTG
>JBILCF010000101.1:0-9940 GCA_044353325.1 Chitinophagaceae bacterium
CATTAGCGAAGCATCAATTTATTAAATCAGATGTAAAAGAATGGATAAAACAAGCACCTAAACGCTTGTATGACATTATTGTGCTTGATCCACCTACATTATCCAAAAGCAAAACAACCAAAACCAATTTTGATGTACAAACAGACCATGTGGAATTGATAAACAATGCATTAAAACATCTACAAACTGAAGGAGTTCTATATTTTTCTACAAATTACAGAGAATTTGTATTTCAACAAGTGGAAATACAAGCCTCAGATATAATAGATATAACATCGCAGTCTATTCCTGAGGATTTTAGAAACAAACGCATACATTACTGTTGGAAAATTGTAAAATCTTAGGTTTAGTTAGGGCAACGATAGGTGGGTAATCGAAACGAAACGCCAAGTTGTATGAACATATATTGGTCTGAAGTGGTGCTAATACCACGTTGTTTGCCTTTGGTTCCAATTGCTGTATTAGAAACTTCTAATGATCGATCTTGTAACACTGAAGACGAAGAAGGGTAAGGTCCAGGGTCTACTTCGTTAAATTTATCTATACCGATATAAGTTGTGCTGACATCGTCAAGATAATCAGTTGTAGTAATTCTATTAATAGCTTCGAGGCTAAGCGTCAAGCCTTTGGAAAGCCAAAATTTAAAGCCAATTCCGATAGGAAACGATACAGCAGTACCAGTGTATTTTCGATCTTTGTATTCTTCGAAGTTTTGTCCTTCAGTGCCTAATGGGCGCAATAAATATCTTTTGTTATTATACATAGTATAAGGGTCATATTTAAAAGCACCAATACCGAGCGAAACATATGGTGTAAACCGATGTTCAAAATCGCCGACTGCATATTGGAAAAAACTAAATTCAAAACCCGCAGATGCTTCGTATAAATTTGATTTAAAATCTAAGTTTCGAACTCTTTGATAATAATTAGATGAATAGTTGTCGGCATAACCTACATTACCCATTGATAGGCCCATTCGAAATGCTATGTAATGCGTAAAGTTATATTTGTAAAATACACCGCCACTATATCCAATTTGTTTAAACCCTATATTAGGATTTAAATCGCCAAAATAGTGCGCGCTTCCCCCGCCAATACCAAACTCGGATCGACGATAAAATACTTGCGCATCGCTCATAATAGCGCTTAGAACTAACAATGATGTAAAGAATAGCTTTCTCATTTGGATGACTATAGAAACGCAAATGTAAGTTAAAATATTGTATGGTATAACACCTTCATAAAGAAATGAATACAGCTATTTAGCCAATACTTGTATCATATCCAATAAATCTGAAGGCATTGGTTTAAGTTGTTTTACACAATTTGAAAATGAAGTGTACTTGATTTTATTATTTACAATGCCTAACATTTCTTGGCTATGACCATGAATGAGAGCTTCTACTGCGGCATGTCCTAGGCGACTAGCTAGAATTCTATCGTTACACGTAGGGGAACCACCGCGTTGTATATGTCCAAGTATTGTAACCCGAGTATCTAAAGATGGAATGCGTTGTTGTATTATTTTACTTAACTGTTCAGCTCCGCCAAATTCATCTCCTTCGGCTACTACGATGATATTAGAGAGTTTTTTTCGTTGTCTATCATCGAGTATTTTAAGGATTATATCATCCATTGTTTCGTGTTGTTCAGGAATGAATATATGCTCTGCACCGCATGAAATGCCACTATATAATGCAATATAGCCTGCATCACGACCCATAACTTCAACTAAAAATAGTCTATCATGTGCTTCCGCAGTATCTCTAATCTTATCAATAGCTTCTATTGCGGTATTGACTGCTGTATCAAACCCTATCGTAAAATCAGTGCCAAATAAATCATTATCAATAGTTCCAGGAAGTGCTAAAGATCTAATCTGATATCGTTTAAAAAAAGCTTCTGCTCCACGAATGGTTCCATCTCCGCCCACAAAAATGAGTGTTTCAATGCCATGTTTTTGCAAAGATTCATAAGCCTTTTGCATGCCTTCATCTATCATGAAATCTTTGCTGCGAGCGGTTTTGAGGATTGTTCCACCGCGCTGTATAATATTGGAAACATCAGTAGTTTTTAATTCTTTAATATCGCCTTCTATCATCCCTTGGTAGCCACGCATGATTCCATATGGTTTGATGTTATGATGTATTGCTGTGCGAACTATGGCTCTTACTGCTGCATTCATACCTGGCGAATCTCCTCCAGAAGTCATAATGCCAATATTTTTAATCGAATTCATATTCTCAGCTGTTTTTCTTTAGTATAAAATATAAAGGTAATGCTTTGTACATTTGAAGCGAAGGTTGACCATGTTAAATAACTATTTAATTCAAAATGCAAGTTTTTTTTAAGGCCATTGGAATCGGTCTATTGTATGTTGTGTATGCATATTTTTGTTGGTTATTGGTTCAAATTGCATGGCAATATGTTCCGTTTCAAACTGATGTGGCTTTTCTACAAATAAAACAGGACGTAGTTCCTTTATGGCATTATCGATTGGCATTTGTAGTCCATGTTTACACAACTTTACTTGTTTTGCCAGCAGGGTTTATTCAGTTCAATAGCTTTGTTCGTAAAAATTATTCTCAGTTACATCGCTATGTTGGTTGGGTGTATATTATTGTCATTCTAGGTTTTGCATCACCTTCTGGTTTTTGGATGGGCATATATGCCAATGGCGGTTTGAGTTCTCAAATAGCGTTTTGTATTTTAGCTATATTGTGGTCTTACACTACATTGCAAGCCCTGCTAAAAATCCGAAAAAGTGATTTTAATGCCCACCGCAATTTCATGATTCGGAGTTTTGCCTTGACCTTATCAGCTCTTACATTGCGATTATGGAAAACTATTTTTGTATATTTGTTTCATCCACATCCTATGGATGTCTACCGTTTGGTGGCTTGGTTGGGTTGGGTGCTCAATATAGTTATAGCTGAACTGATCATACTAAAACTAAACAAAAAATGAAAAAACTAACTTTAGTAGCTGCAATTTCAAGTATGCTGTTTGCTTGCACAGAAGAAAAACAAAGCAATATATCTGCCAATGAAATCCAGTCTGTCAAGACTGAAATAGTCAAACCTGAAATGCTGAAATCCTATATTGGTAGTTTCGAAGCTGAAGTTGTCAATAATAATGCAAAAAGCCCCACCTATGCTAATAAAATCAACTTAAGCGTTACTTCGCTCAAAGATGGTAAAATATCTGGGTATAGTCTGATTGCAGGGAATCAGCAAACGTTCGAAGGGACATACAGCGTCAATGCTGGGAAGTTTGATGTAAAAGCAAAAGAGCCAGGTACTGATAAGCACGATGGAAGATTTGAATTTAATTTAGATACTATAGGTAAAAAAGTAATAGGCAAATGGTTTTGTTTTGATACTACCATTGATGTGCCTGTCAGGTCATATACTTTAGAGGAGAAGGTATTCAGTTATGATGCCAAGTTGCAGTTACCAGAAATTTTGGTTGGAATGCCATTTTACGATCCGAAATTAGAAGAAGCTGATGGTGGACGAGGGGAAGGAATCACAAAGGATGTATTGAAAGTCAATCCATCTTTGGTTGAATTGTCAAAGGCCCAAGTTGAGAATATGTACAAGGGCGACTTAGAAGTCTTACGCAATAGTATATATGCTAGACATGGTTATTCGTTTCGAAATCGAAAAATGCGTTATTTGTTCGATAACTATGCGGATTGGTATATGCCTGTTTCGTTAAATGTAGAAAATGAGTTGACAGAAATAGAAAAGAAAAATATAGACTTGCTCAAACGCTACGAAAACCATGCGGATAAGTATTATGATGAGTTTGGACGATAGAATGAATCAGAGTGAGAATGAGTGAGGAGAGCTTATCAAAAACTTCTTCATATTTTATTTTTCGAGGATTCTTATCATTGTATAAAAAATTCTTGATAATTCATCGGCTTTTAACAAAGATAGCTCAAACTGAATTTTATCAATTCTTAATTCATCGTTCAAAATATCCAGTACTGCAACGCATTCAAAAACAGAACCTCGTGCGGTGGTGAAATAATTTTTTCGATTAGGTTATGAAAATTTAGCAGAACCTTAAGCTATATTCAAAGCAATACTAAAAGATGCTCTACCTAATTAGTCATTTATATATCTGTCAAATTTCGAAGTGTTGATTAGTGTTCGCATTTCTTTATGAAATTCCTTCGCTTTTTTGTATACTTCAAGTTTTTGAAAATCAAACATATGTAGTAGGTATAAGATTGAAAAACAGAATGAGAATGATGAAAAAAAACAGAGTGAGAATTCGTTCAGCTAGCTTTCGCTCTCTTCACTCATTCTCACTCTGTTTTTTTAGTACCACGTACGAGAGTCGAACTCGTCATTCCTCCGTGAAAGGGAGGCGTCTTAACCGATTGACCAACGCGGCTATTCTTAATTGGAGTGCAAATGTAGAATCATTTTTTTATTTTGCAAAATATTATCATTGAAATTCTTAGACTTAATTGCTAATACCACAACAAAGTCCTAATTTTGCAAGCAATTTCTAACTAATTAATAAAAAAATAATTAAAATGAGTACAATTAAAGTCGCCATTAATGGTTTCGGACGTATCGGTCGCCTCGTTTACCGTCAGATTTACAACATGCAAGGCATCGATGTAGTCGCAATCAATGATTTAACAAGCCCTGCTACGCTTGCACATTTGTTAAAATACGATTCTGCACAAGGTCGTTTTGAAAAGAAAGTTACAGCAACCGAAGATTCTATCATCGTTGAAAACGATACCGTTAAAGTATACGCTCAAAAAGATCCTTCGCAAATTCCTTGGGGAGCTCACGAAGTAGATGTGGTATTGGAATGTACTGGTTTTTTTACAGATAAAGATAAAGCAATGGCGCATATCACCGCAGGTGCTAAACGTGTCGTAATTTCTGCACCAGCTACTGGAGATTTGAAAACTGTTGTATTCAACGTGAATCACGAAATATTGGATGGTACTGAAACAGTCATTTCTTGTGCTTCTTGTACGACAAACTGCTTGGCGCCTATGGCAAAAGTATTGAACGATCAATATGGTATCGTTACTGGTATCATGACTACAATACATGCTTATACTAACGATCAAAATACGTTGGATGCTCCACATCCTAAAAATGACTTACGTCGAGGACGTGCAGCAGCTCAAAATATTGTTCCAAACTCAACAGGTGCGGCTAAAGCAATCGGTTTAGTATTACCAGAATTGAAAGGTAAATTAGATGGTAGCGCTCAACGTGTACCTACAATTACAGGTTCATTGACTGAATTGACAACTATTTTGTCTAAAAAAGTAACAGCTGAAGAAATCAATGCAGCTATGCAAGCAGCTTCAAACGATAGCTTTGGATATACTGAAGACGAAATAGTAAGTACTGATGTTATTGGTACTACCTTTGGTTCATTGTTCGATGCTACACAAACTAAAGTAATGACTGTTGGCGATACGCAAATGGTTAAAACTGTAAGTTGGTACGATAATGAAAATAGCTATGTAAGTCAACTAGTGCGTACATTGCATTATTTCGCAAACAAAATGGCTTAATCCATTTTTAATGATAATTTCGAATCCCTTTCAGCAATGAAAGGGATTTTTTTTTATTTTAATTCTTTAAGAACTTCTTAGTTAAAATGCCACTTTTTGTTTTGAATTCTATAAAATACAATCCATTTGATAATTGAGAAATATCAACTGAATTCCTATAAATCCCTGATGCTATAGCCTCGCCTGTTATATTTTTAATAGTATAACTTTTTAACTCTATGTTGGCAGGATTCATTATTTGTATAATAGTACAAGCAGGATTTGGGTAAAGTGATATTAAATCAGCTCTTTGATCAAAATCTTTGGTTGAAAGGCCTTTAAAATTGAGTTTAGTGCCTTCGATACAGGAGTCTAGTTTTAGATAAATAAATTCTTTGTAAAGCCAAACAGCAGTATTATTGCCAGGATTTTCATATTGATAGTGATCAGTTTCCTCGAAGCTAATTATTGTTCTGTGAGATATTTGCGAGCCTTGACTTAGCAGAGTTTGGAAAGAAGTAGTATCAATTAAGACTGTTTTATTTGTGCAGAAAGTATCAATATAGTGCCATTTAAATCTATGAACGTTCGTTTGTGGATCGAAATCAGCACCTAAAGCATGATATTTATGTTCTGGAGTAATTATTTTTAAAGGCCAGTTATTAGATGGTTGTGTTACAGTATCAATGAAAGTGGTGTATGAATGATAAAAAGTATCATAAGCAGGTTGCTGTGGCGGGAATTTTTTAAAATGTAAAAATGTGTGTCTATACCTAGTAATTTGAAGCGAGTTTGGAGTAAGTTGTTGATTACTTATTATAGAGTCATGTAAGTATCCCCAATCTTTCCATGAATTGTATTCGAAATAATATATCCATTCATTGTTGGGCTTAAACTTGAAAGCAAAATCTATTTGATTTATATTTAAATTAGCAATTGAGCTGTCAATTCGTTGGTGCATTAATGGTAAATAGGGAAATGGGTATGCAACATTAAATGAATCGAATATTGGGATTATCTTGTCAGGAAAACCAAACAGCTCGAAGCATTCATAAAACCCATGATTTTTGCTTAAAATAATGTAGAGATTATTGTAATAATTGGCAACAGGAGTTGAGTTTTGAATAGCTTGTATTGAAATATGCTTTGTACTATCTAAGTTGCCATCAATTATTTGTTGTCCTAATGATGTAATTGTGGCTAAGTAGCTTATACCATTTTTTGAACATATTGTCCATGAATCATTGAGATTTGCATTTGTTTTTATTAATATGCTGTCTTCATATTGATTTAGGAAATATTCATCGCCATTGTTTAATCTTATGTTGAATTTGCCTAGCCAAGTACCACCGTTAGTTGTGTCTATGTTTTCGAATTTGTCTAAGCGTATTGAAGGGTAAAAATAATTTTTTACTCCATTCGGAATAATAATAGAAGAATCAATTCTTGATAATCTGAGATAATTATTCCATGTAGTACTTGTAGGTGCTACTACCTTATATAAAATTGAATCGGTTGATGATACTGTTTGCCAATTTTGTGCAACTATTAAATTGGAATATGTTGAAAATATTATTAATAAAAATATGATTTTATAACAAAAAATTAGTGGATTTGTTTTCATAATTCAAGAATTGTTTAAACGAATATAGCAAAATTTAGCATGATTGCCTATCATTTTTGGACTTTTAACGTTAGAAACGCTACATTTGAGGATAATACAATTAATCATGCGATATACTTTAATATTTATTTTTATGCTTGCTAGCACAATGTTTTCTCAAGCACAGGACAAAGCAAAAAAAACACCCGAAGAGAAAGCTACTAAAAAAACGACTGAGATGGTTACAACATTAAAGTTGACCAAGGAGCAAGAAAAAATGTTGTATTCGACAAATTTGAAAGCGTATCAAAGTATTGCAACTTATGATGCTAAAAAACCGAGTAAAAAACTCAAGAAAAAGCAAAAAGATATTGTTCAGAAATTGAGAAATGATGAATTTAAAAAAATATTGACACCTGCTCAATACAAAGAATATCAGCGTTTGGACGATGAAGACGATAAGAAGAAAGATGCTGAGAAGAAAGCTGAAAAGCAAGAAAAAAAGAAATCAGAAGATTCTAAGCCTAAAGATGCTAAGAAGAAAAAGTAGATTGTAAACATCCATTGGTTAGTTAAATCTATGAAAGCGCATTATCTTCGCGCTTTAATTTAAATAAACCATGTCCAAATTCACATCTTTCGATTTTAACAACAAAAAAGCCCTCGTACGTGTAGATTTTAATGTACCGCTTAATGCAGAATTTCAAATCACAGACGATACGCGAATGCGCGCAGCGGTTCCTACAATTACCAAAATTTTAAACGATGGTGGTAGTGTTATATTAATGTCGCATTTAGGTCGTCCAAAGGAAGGTCCTACTGACAAATATTCATTGAAACATGTAATGAATCATTTAATCAATTTACTTGATGGTGTAACTGTTAAATTTGCAAGTGATTGCATCAGCGAAGAAGCGATAAATGATGCTGCCAATTTGCAAGCCGGTGAAGTACTCCTTTTGGAAAATCTTCGTTTTTACAAAGAAGAAGAAAAAGGGGATTTGGATTTTGCAAAAAAATTATCTGCCCTTGGCGATGTATATGTTAATGATGCTTTTGGAACAGCTCACCGTGCGCATGCATCAACAGCTATAATAGCTCAATATTTTTCTACAGAAAATAAAATGTTTGGTATGCTTATGGATGCGGAAGTGGCTAATGCTGAAAAAGTCATGCATAGTGCTGAGCGACCATTTACAGCTATTTTGGGCGGTGCCAAAGTGAGCGATAAAATATTAATTATAGAAATGCTTTTAGACAGAGCCGACAATATCATTATTGGTGGAGGTATGGCATATACATTTTTGAAAGCAGCTGGAAATCAAATTGGCTCATCGCTTTGCGAAGATGATAGATTAGAATTGGCCAATGAATTGGTTAAGAAAGCTGAAGCTAAAGGTGTTAAATTACTCATCCCGACAGATAGTGTTATTGCGGACAAATTTGCTGCAGATGCCAATACACAAACAGTCGATAATTCTGATATCCCAGTAGGTTGGATGGGACTTGATATCGCTGAAAAATCTATAGCTACATTTAGTGATGTCATTAAAAACTCTAAAACTATTTTGTGGAACGGACCTATGGGCGTTTTTGAAATGGAAAAATTTCAAAGTGGTACAAAAGCTATTGCGTTGTCCATAGCTGATGCAACAAAACAAGGTGCTTTTTCTTTAATTGGAGGTGGAGATTCAGTAGCCGCTATCAATAAGTTTGAATTAGCCGATCAAGTTTCTTACGTGAGTACAGGTGGTGGTGCTTTGCTCGAGTATTTTGAAGGGAAAGAATTGCCTGGAATTAAAGCCGTTCGAGAGGCTTAGGTTTTAAATTACATAATTTACGTAAATGATTTAACGTAATGAACTATAGTAGTGATTTTGATACTAGTTTTAGCTAGCTTCGAAATCACTTTTTTAATGCAAGAAAAAATGATACAGATATGCAACTATTTCATTTTGCCAATAAGCATATAATGATCGAAGAAAAATTCATGTTTTAATCGCTCATTAGCTATGATTTCACAACCACGATCGGTCATTAGTTTTTTATATTCTTCTAAATCAAATTGATGAGGATGTAATACATCGCCGGGAACGAGTCGAAACAAATGCTTGAAAAAAGAATGATTATGTGCATCAATGGTTATGATGACAAATCCATTTTTTGCAGCATGGGCAAAAAGCTTATTGTAGCTTAATTGTATATCATGCACATGATTGATGGCATTCATACAAAAAATGACGTTAAATTTTTCATCAATACTAAATTCTTCCAATCCCGATTTGATGAATTTAACTTTTGGGTACATTGATTTTGTAAAGTGGGGGAGGTCTATTTCATACGAATCGATTAAAGGGTCAAATGCAACAGTTTTGTGTTGATCAAAAAGCATGAACATGCCTGCAGGTCCGCAACCAGCATCTAAAACATTATCAGAAGGAGAAATTTGAATATGTTTTAAACATATGTCAAGTAGGTTTTGCCAATAATTTTTCTTCCAAATCAGGTATTCCTTGACATCTTTATGCTTCAAATAATTTTGCCACCATTTTCGTTCGGCAAATTGAGCAGTATTCCAGCGCCATTTTCCACTCATAGGACTTAACTTTGTGCAAACGTACTTCAATAAATATGAAATTTTCAATAGGTGATCCGGTATATATAAAGAGTAGCAATGAAGAAGGGGTGATTTTAGAATTTATTGGAGGGGATATGGCGTCGGTACGAGTAGACAAAAAATCGTATCATGTTTACCTAGATGATATAGAACATCCCTATCTAAGATGGTTTACACA
>JBILCF010000232.1:0-3305 GCA_044353325.1 Chitinophagaceae bacterium
AAAATATTGATGCGTCATCAGGAGATAGTGTGTTGGTCGACATAATAGGTATTGATGCTCAAGGTAATGAATCTGTGTTAGCCAGTGTTCAAGGTGATACGTCTCTATCATTTATTGATGCTAAATTATTTCCAAAGTTGAAATTATCTATGCTAAATAAAGATAATATTTTTTCAACACCGAATCAAATCAAGTTATGGAAAGTACATTTTGAATCAGTTCCAGAAGCCGCTTTAAATCCTAACAGACATTTTGTATTTAAAGATACCTTAGGTCAAGGTCAAATTCAACCTATTTCTGTGGCTATTGAAAATCTAACGATGATTCCAATGGATAGTATGTTGGTTAAATATGATGTTATTGATGCCAATAATAATCGTTCGACCATAGCTACAAAACGATACAAACAATTACCAATTTTAGATACTATATTGGTCAATACAGATTTATCAACGGGAGGTTATTCAGGCAAAAATACCTTTGTTATTGAAGCAAATCCCAATGGAGATCAATTAGAACAATTTCATCCTAACAATATTGGGTATAAGGAGTTTTATGTCGTGCCTGACAAAAAGAATCCTTTAATTGATGTGACTTTCGACGGGGTTCATATTTTAGACAAAGACATAGTTTCTGCTAAGCCAATGATAAGCATTACATTGAAAGATGATAATAAATATTTAGCTTTAGATGATACTTCACTTGTCTCTATTTTCATGCGTTATCCCGATGATAATTCATCTACTGAAAACTATATACCTTATGATGGTTATATTTTGAAATTTATACCTGCCTCTGTTGATCAATTATCAACAAAGAATTTAGCTAAAATCGAATTTAGACCTACGTTTACTAAAGATGGAAAAGATTATATGTTAATAGTTAAAGCTAAAGATAAAACAGGTAATAGCGCTGGTAGTTTGGCTTATAAAGTAGGATTTGAAGTTATAAACAAACCAGCAATTTCATCAGTTGTAAACTATCCTAATCCATTCACTACGTCTACACAATTTGTTTTTACAATCACTGGATCTGAAATACCTTCCAATATGAAAATTCAGATTATGACTCCAACTGGTAAAATAGTTAAAGAGATATTGAAGTCAGAATTGGGTGATTTGCACATTGGTCGCAACATTACAGAATACAAATGGAAAGGTGATGACCAATATGGTCAAATGCTCGGAAATGGTGTTTATTTATACCGCGTTGTAACGAATTTAAATGGTTCCAAAATGGATCATTTTGAATCGGGTGCTGATAAGTGGATCGAAAAAGGCTTTGGCAAGTTGTACATCATGCGCTAAGTTCCAAATAAATAATATTTGAACTCTTTATTTAAGTTTCTTATAAATCTTAAATATCAATGATTCTTCTTTAGAAGCATTCAAATAGTTGATTTCAGTTGGGTTGTAATTCTTAAAGAATCTGTCAATGCTTGGTATCATGCTTCCTTCAAAGTCAAAATAATGTTTGCCACTTAGTATTGATTGTTCAATGGCATGCCACATCAATTTACTCATTGCGCCACTGCCATAAAACGAACTATCTGTTCCTCCAGCCAAATAATATGAGGTAGTTTGGTCATATACCATAAATAACGCCGCATGTATATTCTCTTCTTCGTCTTTTATAAAAAACAATCGACCACAAGCATGCAACTTGCATGTGAGCCATGCCGACTCAAATGCTGTTATTGGTATGTTTGGCTTTGAATTTAACTTTTCAAAAGTTTTGGTATGCAAATTATAAAAGGTTCCAATGTCATCAGCTTCATAAATACTTAAAAGCGGGTGTTTTTTTATTTGTCTTTTCAACGATGGCTTGAGTTGATTGTACACACCGTCTCGAGAAGTTAATTCTAAAATATTGGTATGTTTTTTTATCAACCTTTTTGAGGCAAGTAAATTTGTAAAATTAATGAATGGCGAAAAATCAATATTTAAAACATCATGTTTGGGTAAGGTAGAATTTATGATTTCTAGAAATTCGTTTTCATTGATATCTACATTAGTAACTTGAGGATTCATTGGGTAAGGTCCACAGTATGGAGTTAAATGTGGATTGCGAATCATTCTAACGGTTGCTTTTTGTTCTATCGAATAAGGTAAATAATAGTCATTTTGTCCAATTTTCAATTGAACAATATCCCAAGATTTTGTCATAGCATCCCACCAAAAAGGTTGAGCAAACAAGGGGAGGTCAACTTGTTTTTCGCAGTAATTAATATAGGATTTTTTTAAACTCAATTAAATTTTAAGGCTTTTACTGGAGCAATATTTTTTATGATGAAACTTGGAATAATTAACAACGTCAAACAACTAAAAATTGTAATAAGGTCTATCCATACAATTGTTTTGAACTTTAAACTTATTGGAACAGTTTTTACATAATAGGTTGCTTCGTCTAGTTTTATAATACCTGCATATTGTTGCAACAAACAAATCGATATGCCAAGCACACTCCCAAACAAAATTCCTAACGATATAACTTGCAAACTATTAATCAAAAATATTTGTCGAATCGTTCCATTGCGCATCCCAATTGATTTTAAAATACCTATCATTTGAGTACGTTCCAAAATCAAAATCAATAATGCAGTTATCATATTTATGATAGCGATTATGAGCATGATGACAATGATAATTCTCTCATTCATTTGCATCATATTGAGCCAAGAAAACACATTTGGAAAGCGCTTCTGAAGTGTATAAGCTTGTAGGGGCGGAGAGAGGTACTGCTCATAGATCTCTTGTTCTATTTTATATGCTTGTGTCGGATTTTCAATATGAATTTCATAGCCCTGTATTTTATCTTCAGATTCATCGTTGATTTGATGAATAAGCGAAGCATTGCATAAAGCAAACATTTTATCGTAATCTTCAAGTCCAGTATTGAAAATACCTATCACTATTGCTTTTCTAGCTTTAGGTTGATATTGATTTTTATTTAAAAAATATAATACAATGGCATCATTGACATTGAGTTGAAGTTTATCTGCAGTGTATTTTGAAATTAAAATTGGGTTAAAACTTGTATCGGAGGTTTGAAAGGAGCGTCCAGCAATTAAATAATCTTTCAATGGCGCATAATTTTGTGCAGTGAATACACCCTTCAAAAGTAGGCCTTCCATATCTGATTTTGTTTTTAATAAACTAGATTGAATGGTATAGGGGTGTATTGAGGTAACACCTTTATGTTTTTGTATTTGATTTTCAAGATTTTTATCAAACACGATTTTCTCATCATTTAGGATACTACCTGCTTCTGGCAAAAAATTGGTCACATGAATATGTCCCCAGCAA
>JBILCF010000102.1:0-9915 GCA_044353325.1 Chitinophagaceae bacterium
GAGTTCAAATTCACCTTTGATTAATTTATTATCTCTAAACAAATCTTTGATATACTTACGATACATTTCACCAGCTAAATCAGGACAATCTGCTTTCCAATATTCCATGCGTAAGAAGTTCATAGTTTTATCTTCATCATCTAAATTATCCAATACACCAAAATATTTCGATACATCCATACTTGGTTTCAACATACCAAACCCAGCATTGATAAGATCTGCAGGTATTACACCTAAGGTATCAACCATAGTATCTACGTCAATATATTTTGTCCATTTATACAACATACATTTGTCAGTTGTAAAGTCAAATGGTGCAACATATACTGTCAAAGAATTAATTTTTTCTGGATATAATGCGGCATAAATGGTAGAAAATGTACCACCTTGACAAATTCCCATTTTATTGATTTTTTGTATACCATGTGATTTACGAATAAAATCAACTGCACCATTCATATAACCATCAATATAATCTTCCATTGATAAATATCTATCTGCTTTTGAAGGATACCCCCAATCCATAATGTAGATATCTAAACCTTCATCTAGAAACTTTTTCATCAAAGAGCGATCAGGTTGTAAATCCAACACATCGTGTCTATTCATAATTGCAAAAGAAACCAATACAGGAATTTTGCATTTGGCAGGTGTTGAACGGTTGTATCTATAAAGTTTTACTTTATCTTGTTGCCATACTAAAGTTTTGGGTGTTGTACCAACTTCCACTTTACCAATATGCTGTAAAGTATCATAGCCCTTTTGCAGTTTTGTTAGGGTATTACTCATCTCTTCAAACATTCCATTTACATTCATAAGAATTTGATTTTTTATGAATGCAAAGGTAACTATATGCTGTTAGATATCCCTATTATAATGTTGTAAAAAATCACTAATCCTGTATTTTTCTAAAACAAAAAGGGTTCCGAAATCGGAACCCTCTTTTATTTGTAAGGCAAAAAGTACTAGTTTTTTCTCAAGTTAGGGAATGGAGGAGGAGTGTTAGAAGGACCTTCTTCACCTGCACCAGCAGAACGATATTCTACTGAGTTTGCATTTCCTGCATTACCACCATATTGGAATATGAAGCGTTCGCGATCGATTCCTTGTTTGTCAACCATGTAATTGATTACTGAATTCACACGATCCCAAGATCGTTGTTGCTCGATTTTGCTACCTGAACCGTTACCTGTGATAACAGCTTTACAGTTTGGATTACTTCTCAAAGAAGAAGCTAAACTATTTAATTGAGACATTGAACCTGAACTTAATTTAGCAGAACCTGAAGCAAATTCAACTGAACCTGAAGCAACTGAACCGCAACCTGTTGGCGCAACTACTCTGTCTTTGCAACAAGCAGGTTCTGGGCAACGACCAACACCATCAGCATCAACTGGTTGACATTCTGTTGGAGTGATTAATTGTTTGTCTTTGTAATCTGCAACACCGTCACCATCTGTATCAAATGGACAACCATGAGAATCAACACTTACACCACCTGGGGTGTTAGGACAACGATCGAAACAATCAGAGATTCCATCACCATCAGCATCTTTATCACATTTGTTGTTAGGAGTTTGTTTAGCTTTCAATTCGTTGTAAGCATAATCCATTGGATTCATCCACCACAATGGAGCTACAGCATTACCACCTAAGTTGAAGTTCAAGCCTATTGATAAATAGTTAATATTATCCATATCACGTGTCATAGAAGAAGCTACCGGAGTTCCTGCAGTGTATGGTCTTTCTTGCCAACGTTGACCGTCAACTAAATCATCACCAGTCCAAGTAAATTTATCTTCAATAGATAATGAAACAACTTTACTTAATTTGAATTGAGCACCAGCACCTGTATTCCAAATTGCTCTCATTGTACCATTTCCAAAAGCTCCACGGTTTTCATGAGCTTCTGCTTCTGTTTCATAATCACCATCAAACAAATTTTTCAATTGATCGTTTAATGTTTTTCTGTTTTCGTATGCAGATCCTGATGTAATACCAGAACCGATTGTTGAAAAGTTATAATTTGCATTACCAGCATCACGAGCATCTAACATTGTGTTGTATGACATTCCGCCTAAACCTGCAAATACATAATAACTAACTTTATTGCGAGCTGAATGGAATTTCAAATTATTTAATGCCGCAACTACTTGTAAAGACAATTCACTCATAGTTGATTTGTAACTATAGTGAACTGGAGTTGTATATCCTAATGCTGAGTAAGGAGAGTTATGTCCCCAATAACCATTAGAAGCTTGATAATTGTACCCAGAAGCTGAACCATGCATAAATTGCAAACGAGTAGAAATTACATAACCCCAAGCTTTACGAACAGTTAAACCCCATCCTAAAGTGTTTAAAGGTTTTATAGCACCATTGAACAAAGATTTTGAGCGAACATCACCAGATACGTTTAAAAAACCTGCGTTAACACCAATTTCCCATTGATTTCTTGGTTTTGCAGGAAAATCGTATTGATTGTTCATGAAATCTCTTTGTTGCGCCATTCTTTTTTCTGGAATTAACGAAGAGTCAGCGATGTTGTAACCGCCACCGCGATACATTCCGCTATTTTCTTGTGCCTGTAAGGCTGTTGTTGAAAACAAGGCTAATAACCCTGCCATTAATGAGTACTTTTTGCTTAGCATAAATTAAATTTTAAATGAGTAATAATTGATTTTAGTTGTCTATACCCTGCAAATATAGAAATTGTTTTGATTTTACGCAAGCGAATGCGTTTTTTTTTATTATTTTTTAGTTATTAAACAGAAGATTTATTTAATGCACCGCAATTTTTCTGATATAGTGCCCATTTTCCGTCTTTATTTTTAATAAATAAGTTCCACTTGCATAATTTGACAGATTTATCTCCGTACTAAATGCACCATTTATATTCAAATAGTTGGAGCGCTGCAATTCTTGACCAGTTAAACTATGAACAGACAATTCTATATTAATATTTTCTTTTGTTTCAAACCCTATGTAAGTAAGCCCATTGGTCGGATTTGGATACAATTGTATATGATCTATAACGTTAATGTCACTAAGCGAGTTGGGATTAAACAACTTTAAATTAAAACGAACCAAATAATCTTCTGTTTCGCCAGATACATAAGTCCCAACTCCATTATCTGATGATGGATTTGGTGCTACATCATTATTCAAAATCACACGCATTCCCGTAGGTACGCTTAAAGCTGGTGTAGGTGGTGTCAAAAATTGACCTACTAAATAAAAATTGCTTGCGTCAGCCGTACCGGAAAATACACGTTCTTGAGGTAGGTCATAGAGTTTGTTGTTGTTATAATCTATAAACATAGTTACCCGAGCATCAGAATGCGTAGCTCCTTTCATAATGTGGTAAACGGAGAATTTGTACAGACTATCAATATATAAATCCATTGGGCCAAAACCAGTATAATCTGTGCGTTTTTTTATTGCACTTTGGTTCAAAAGGTGTGGTCCCCCAGTTATAAAGGAGTAAATTGGATTATTGGATTGTATATCCGATATAATCACAGCGCCTATATCACTTGAATCCAAGCCTCCACCCACAGCTTGGCTATTGCCATAACATGCATATGGAGGACTCATTGAAACTTTAAGGACATTTGAAAATGCGTCTGAAATACCATTGCAAGTAGTTCTAAATCTAAACCAAGTTTGTGCGTTGACTGTATAGGTTAAAGTATCTAAAGTAGCTAAAGGAACATCAAAATAAGTAACACCATCATTTGAATATTGCCAATTCGTTGTCAATCCATTGTAAAGGACATCATGGGTTGTATCAACTAAAAACACAGTGTATCCAGGACAAGTAATTGTATCACTAACATATGCTATACCTGCATTTGGTGGTGTATTACATGGAGGTAAAGATAAATTGACTACGTAATCTTCTGTTTCACCATTTGCATAAGTGCCACAAGGTCCAACTGTTGCAGCATTGCCTGAAACCTGGTATACAACTCGCATTCCAGTTAAACCAAACTGTGCATTTGATGGCACTGTAAATGCACTAGCTAATTGATTACTCGGTGTATTTACAACGCCACTTACAATCATTTCCGAAACTGGATCATATATTCCATCTCGATTAAAATCGATAAAGGCTTTTGCATAACCATTTGTAAATGTCGCTATTTGAGTAAATGCAGTCATAGTTAAAGCATAACTAGAATCTCTGTATAAATCTGGAGTTGGAATAGCAAAAAAAGATGAATAATAATTCAACGGACTTAAATTATTTGTCAATGGCAATGGATTACCATTATTTATAAGGTTATTGTTAAATACATCTAACAATGTTACATTTCCAATGTTTTGAAAAATCGATAACGTATTTGATTGGGATTGACAATAGCAAAAATAAAACGAACCTAAATTAATCAACTTGGCCGCTGTAGTATCCAATTGTCCACTCAATGGGCAATTGACAATGCATCTAAAGTAGGTTGGTGCTGCTATTGAAGTACTTGCAGTTGGTCCAGCAGTTATAGTAACCAAAGTCCAAGGCCCAGCAGCAGTAGGTGCACTTTGCCAAGTATAAGTCAATGAACCAGCTAATGTATTGTTGATTAAAGACAAATTAAAATTGACATTAGGGCATGGAGTAATGTCAGCGATTTCACCAGCATCTGGAATGCCTGTGCAAGCAGGTAAAATATAGACATTGTCTAAGCCCATATCTGTTCCAACAGTCAATTGATTATCGCCTACACCAGTAAATCTAACAATAGAAGTCGGTGAATTTGAAGGTAAATTTAAAGAAAAAGTTTGCCATGTTGCAGAATTATAGACAGCGCCAATAGGTGTAAAAGTCACACCTGCATCTGTTGATAATGAAACATCTAAATTATCAAATCCGCCTACAGAATTATTGTTGATAAAATCAAATACAACACTTTTTGTACCTAAAGTTTGACTCAAATCAACATAAAGATCCAGGTTTCCAGTCAAAGCTGTATTGCGTGAATGAAAACGTGCTGAACTAACTCCGTTTGAAGCTGATGGCATATAACTAGATAAATTTGGACTTGTCCAATTACCCGTATTTCCCTGGTCATTTCGTCGCCAAGAATTATTACCTGTACTTGGGGAATTGGTCCAATGCGTAGTTAAAGGATCTGTAGGGGCATCATTAATGCCACAATAATTTGCCCAATTTTCAAAACTTTGATGATAAGGCACTGAAGCATACATTGGAGATGAAATAGTTATAGTGATAGGTGCTGTTGTATCGCTTTGCATACTATTGTTGCAAATACCATAAAAACGATACATGGTTGTAGTAGCCAATGTAGGTGTTTGATAAACCATATTGTTTGCACCAACACCACCAATTGCATTAACCCATGTTACACCTCCATCATTAGATTGCTGCCATTGATAAAACATATTAGCAACCAATGCTGCTCCAGTTAAACCAAGGGTAGCTACAGATCCAGGACAAAGTGTCATATTTCCTGTGCTTATAGTTCCTAAGACTGGGACACCAGAACATGGTGTATTCGGTGCTAAATCAAATCCAAAATCAGCTAAAGCTGTACCAGTCGTACCTGTAGGATTTCCGTACAGCCCCCAAATTCGTTGATTAAGTCCAGCATTGTTGACTTGTGCAATAGTATTGCCTGTTCCAGCAGATACTTTCATTTCCCAAACTAAAGATAGACTAGGGTCATATAAAAAAGGCGTTTGCAATGGAATTGCATACCAAGTATTGGCTACAATTCCAGTTAATGAGAATGTGTTTTGATAAACAACTTGCGTTAAACCCGTAATATATGTACCGGAGGCAAAACTATTTTGTACACCCATGTTTTGTCCAAGTGAAATGGTGAAATTAGTATAGGACGCAACTGCACTTACTGTCGGACATCTAAAATAAATAGTAGTAATCAAACCATTATAAGCAGGCGTTCCTGTTTGCCCATTGCTATTAAATAAATTTGGCCCATATAGCCATTGCACTTGGTTGGACGTCGTGGTGTTTAACGGAAATGAATTAGCGCCCGTTGGAGCCAAATTATTATTGTAAAACTGTGGAACTTGTCCGTATGCCAAATTACAAAACAAAAAAGCAAAGACAACGCAACAAGAAATAATAAAATGTTTAATCATTTGGTAGAGATTTTTTAATACGCGTATATGTTCAGCCTACTAAGGTAGAAAAAAATATAAGATGTAACAAAAAAAATAGCCCTGATTTTTAAATCAAGGCTATTTTATAGTTAGAAAAGTTAAATTATTATTCACTAACAACTTCAAAATCAATTTCAATAACGTTGCCGTTACCAAAGTCAATTGTTGATTTGTAGGTACCAAGTTCTTTGACTTCTTCTACAATAGCAATACGTTTACGATCAATTTCGTATCCTTTTTGTTCGCGAATAGCACGAGCAATTTGAATAGGTGTAACCGATCCAAATATTTTGCCTGAAGTACCAGTTTTAGCACCAACTTTAACAGCTGAAGCTTTAAGTACATCAGTCACCTTGTTGATTTCACTCAATAAAGCAGCTTCTTTTTTAGCTTTAACTTTACCTTTCTCTAAAGCCATTTTCAGGTTTGAAGGTGAAGCCTCAATAGCAAATTTGTGTGGGATTAAATAATTGCGGGCATATCCCGGGCGGACATTGACTACTTCCTGAGCAGCTCCCAAATTGTCCATATCTTTAATTAATATTACTTGCATGTTATGTTTATTTTAGGAGGTCAGTTACAAAAGGTAAAATAGCCATTTGACGGCATTTTTTGATTGCTTGCGCTACTCTACGTTGGTATTTCATAGAGTTACCAGTTATACGACGTGGCAAAATTTTACCTTGTTCGTTTAAAAATCGTTTCAAAAATTCTGGATCCTTATAATCAATATAATGCATCCCCATTTTCTTGAAACGACAATATTTCTTTTGACGCACTTCTACTCTATTGGTAGTTAAGTATTTGATATCTGATTTTGCCATGATTATGCTTCCGTTTTTTCTGTTGATGAATTAGGTTTACTGCTTTTTTCGCCGCTACGTTTGCGTGCATTGTATTCCACTGCGTGTTTATCCAATGAAGTAATCATAAAACGCATGATTGACTCATCACGATTCATTTGAATTTGGAATTTGGCATTCAATGTTCCAGCTGATTTGTATTCCATAATGTAATACAAGCCTGTAGTTTTTTTGTCGATTGGATACGCAAAAGAACGAAGACCCCATGTGTCTTCTCCTACGATTTCACCTTCATTATCGGTGATGTACTTTTTTAGATTTTTTGTGGCCGCTTTGAACTCCTCATTGGATAATACCGGAGTAAAAATAACCATCAGTTCGTAACTGTTCATATTATTTAGTATTGGTTTAAACTATTGTTTTGCCGCCAATCAGCAACTAAAGTTGGATATCCTTGGCATGGATAGCTGATTATTCGGACCGCAAAAGTATGCTTTTTTTGAATAAAAAAAATAATTTTTGTGTTTTAAATTAAAAAAACCGCTGCTAGAGCGGTTTTTTTGTACTTTTTGACTTACAAGCTCAATATTAGTGAGCCGCTGGAGCTGGAGTTTCTGCAGCTGGAGCTGGAGTTGTTGCAGCAGCTGGAGCTGGAGTTGTTGCAGCAGCGTTAGAATCAGTAGCAGCAGGAGCTGTAGCTTCTGGAGCTGGAGCTGGAGTTGGAGCTGTAGCTTCTGTAGCAGCTGGAGTTGTTGTTTCTTCAGTTTTTTCACCGCATGATGCGAAGAATCCTAATGCCAAAGCAAATAGAGAAATTTTTACTAAGTTTTTCATTTTTTAAATTTTTAATTGTTTGACTATTAATACCAAAATGAGAAAAAGGTAACCCATGTTTTTAATATTTTTATTTTAACTATATATATTTAACTAATTTACAATATTTTAATCGAAAATATTTTTTTCAAATTTCTATATATTTCATAATATTCCCTTAAACTCGTATTATTTTTAAAAAAATTTGAAATAAATGTTGGACTTTTGGGTTACCTAAATGGCTAAATCGGATTAATGAGCAACAATTCACTATTATTTCAGGATGATGAAGCGTTAATTCGTTCTTTGGCAATCGGGGATTCTAAAGCAATCAATTTTATCTACAAAACCAATTATCCAACTATTGAGAAAATGGTTTTTAAGATGAATGGTTCTATGGAAGAGGCTTATGATGTTTTTCAAGATAGTATGACTATATTATATGAAAAAGCAAAAGCCAATGACTTAGAACTTTCTTGCAAACTTAATACTTATCTTACTTCAATAGCCAAACACATTTGGATGCGAAAACTGAGCAGTAAAAAACGACAATCGTTCACTATACTGCACGATGATGTCGACTATCAAGTAGCCGTAGAAGATGATGTAGATCGGTTTGTAGAATTTGAAAAAAATGTATCAAAACTAAGTGCTTGTTTTGAACAGATTGGCGAACCATGCAATAGTATTTTGAAAGCCTTTTATGTTCAAAATAAAAGTATGAACACTATCGCCGAAGAATTTGGATACACCAATCCCGAAAACGCCAAAACTCAGAAATACAAATGCCTGAATCGAATACGAAAATTGTTTTTTCACGAAAACGAACAACAAAAGAAAAATGAACGGATCATTTGATACATACGAACTGATTGAGAAATATTGTCTTGATTTGATGGACGAAAAGGAAAAATTTTATTTCGAATCAGAAATGGAAAATAACCCTGCATTGAAGCAAGCTGTAGATGAATATAACACGCTAATATTGTCTTTTGACCATATGCAAAGTCGCGAATTTATTCATTCATCCCTTCATCATTTACACCACAACTCACGTAGCCATACCCAAGTGGTTTTCAACCAACTTAAATTACACGTCAATAAATATTGGCGCACAGCTTCTGTTGCAGCCAGTGTTGCATTTGTTGCCTCTATGTTGACGTTTGTTGGCGCTCGTTCGATCTACAAAAAAGATACGCATACGCAATACCAAACTTTACGAAACGAAATTCGCAACGAAATCAATACCATCAAACGCGATCAAAATGATATCAAAGAGGAAGTAGATAAAGTAAAAATAACTAAAGTAGACCTGCCAGATTATCCATCCAAATACACTGGTACAGGGTTTGCAATTAGCAAAAACGGTTATCTTGTAACGAATCTGCACGTTATTGAAGGATATAAAAAAATATTTGTTTTCACTGCAGATAATATCGGACATCAAAGCGAAGTTGTTGCAACAGACGAAGTCAATGATCTTGCAATTCTAAAAATTAATGAAGAAGGATTTAATTTTGGTAGCAAAGTGCCATATTCTGTTCGAAAAGCGAATCCTAGCATTGCACAACGTATTTATTCCTTAGGCTTTCCAAAAAATGAAATTGTTTACAACGAAGGTTACATCAGCTCAACCACTGGTTTCAACGGAGATACTGCTCGATACCAGCTCGAACTTCCTTCTGGACCGGGTGTAAGTGGCGCCCCTATTATTGACGAAAGTGGTAACGTCATTGGAATTGTGTCTGGTAAACAATCGCAATCTGAGGGTATTACCTTTGCTATAAAATCTAAATCACTATTGAATCTATTTAAAGAGTTGCCAAAAGATTTCTCCTCAACAGAAATTCAAAGCAACGAAATCATGGGCATGAACCGAGCTGCTCAAGTTAAAAAAATTCAACCCTTTGTTTGCGTAGTGAAAGTTTACAACTAGTCTAGCACTTTGCGGCAACATTTGCTGTGCAAATACCATTTTACTTCCTTTGGCTCAGAAGCATCTCCCCAGCTTTCGTTCAATTGTCCTTCTATAGTCAACAATGGATTAGTACCCTCACGTTTAATATATTCTTGTACCCCACTCCAGCTATACATATAATGCATCACTTCTTCAAGGGTATATTGAGCCTTGGCAACAAATTGGAGTGTTTCAACA
>JBILCF010000233.1:0-3293 GCA_044353325.1 Chitinophagaceae bacterium
GCCAAATATTTGTATACCAATCGGTCTTTCATAGTCAAAAATGTCCAATTTTTGACGACTTTTAATTGCATCACGAATTAAACCTTCACTACTAATGAATTCTGTATACATCAAGTCTGCACCATTATCTTTACATACAGCTCTAAATGGGGGATCGCTTACATCCTCCATAGGTGCTAATAAAAGCGGAAAATTGGGCAGTTCTATTTTCGATCCGATTTTTACCATACGTACAAATGTACTGGGTTTTAGAATGTTTGCTTCAAGAATACATATACAAAATTTATACATTAACTAAAAACTTAGATGTCAATGCTTTGTTTTTAGTAAAAAAAACTAAACTTTGTAGTTCAAAAAGAACTGTATGAGTAACCTACTACACTCCATGCATGAATACGTTTCAAAGGAACTTATATCAAGCAATGCCTCCTTTTTTGATGAAAAGGAACACCATATTGAATATGGACTGAAGTTCATATGGCCATGCATTTTAAAAGGCATTCAAGATTCGCCATCTGCCTCACACAATATATTGAGTGAAATATTTCAAAATGCTCCCAAGGAACAGACTTTGAATGTGCAAGATCCCATCTTGGTAGAGCAAGATGCACAACAAAGTGGCTTGAATATTGGCACTGGGCTTTTGAATGTTTTATTTGGCACCAAAACTTCCGCATTAGAAAATGTCATCTCAAATAAAACAGGATTAAATTCTTCTACTTCAAATCATTTACTTAAACTATGCGCATCTATTGTTGCAACCTTTATAGGTACTAAAATGCACAATGACGGATTGAATATAACAGGTGTATTGAATTGGTTATCATCACATACAACTGAAATTGATAACGCTTTACCTTCAGGATTTGCTCACGTGTTTCATTCTACATCATCTCGGAATGCTCAGCAAATCAATCCAAAAAAAAGGCATTCTAAAAAACATGCAAAAAAAGAAAATGATGAATCTATGAAATGGATGTTACCCATTATATTGGTTGGTTTATTTGGTATTGGTATTTGGTATTGGCTCAAAGGCTCTATGTATACAGCCAACAAAAATGAACAAACTACATCAGCTGTTATAGACTCTGCTGGCAATTCAATCAATCAAGCAGCTGAAGATGCCGCCAATGAAATCGATGATAGAATGAGCTCTGATTCAATGACTAGTAATATTGAAAATGGTGTAGGCAATTTGGACGAAGCTGGAAATTGGATAGCTTCTAAAGGAGAACCAATAAAAATAAAATTGGCAAATGGTATTGAACTGGATGCGACAAAAGGTTCCTTAGAAGACAAATTTTATTCTTTCTTAAAAGATCCAACAGCTGTTCCAAATAAAGACATATGGTTTAATTTCGATCAGGTATTGTTTACTTCAGGCAAATCAACTTTAAAAACAGGTAGTGAAAAGCAACTTGAAAATACCTGCGAAATTCTGAAAGCATATCCTCAAGTAAAAATTAAAATCGGAGGATATACGGATAATACTGGGGATTCGTTGGCAAACGTCAAACTATCAAATGTTCGAGCCAAAACAGTATATACATTTATGCTCAATAAAGGTGTTGAAAAAAACTCATTTGACGAAAAATCATTTGAAGGATACGGCCCTTTGTATCCTATAGCTGGCAATGATACCAAAGAAGGTCAAGCACAAAACAGAAGAATTTCACTAAGTGTAAGAGCGAAATAACTTATTTTTTTATTTAAATATCCAGATAAAACTCATAAAAAAAAGCGACATGACTGTCGCTTTTTTAATTATATCGAGTTCAGATTATTTATCTGAAGCTGGTTTAGCGTCTTGTGCTGGTGCAACAGAAGCACTTGTTTGAGCTTTCTTTTGGCAACATGATTTACCTGCAGCTGTTTTAGAGCAAGAAGGGGTTGTTGCAACTGTACCATCAGCATTTACAGTTTCTTTTGCCATATCTTTGTGAGATCCACAAGATTTTCCTTCTGTAGTTTTTGAACAAGCTTTTGTCTCACTTTTGCTGCATGATGCTTTATCTTTGCAACATTTTTTGTCGGCATACATTGTACCTCCTACAAACAAAGTCAATGCAACTAATACTATCTTTTTCATATTTTTTACTTTTTGTTTAGACAAAGTTATGAAAATTATCGAACAAAAAACAGTTTTGGGGAATTTTAACATTCTACATGCCCTATGGTCAATTTTGAAAGTCATCCAGAATAGACTTACTTTGCGACCTTTAACTTGGACCTCTCTACAAAACATAAAGGATACTGGGCACTAGCGGCTATATCATTCTTTTGGGGCACAACCTGGTTTGTATCCAAATTGGCTATTCATTATATTCCACCACTTCAATTGACTGGATATCGACAAACCTTAGCTGGATTAATTTTGATTTCATTTCATTGTTTCAAATCAAAAAAACTTCCAACGTTTAAAGAACTAGGATTTCATATCACTTTGGGCTTTCTTTTTTTTACGTGTAGCAATGGGTTGACAACTTTCGCAATCAAATACATCCCCTCTTTTTTGGGCGCATTGATTGGCTGTTTAATGCCATTTATTATGATTATTGCGAATTTTATCTTTTACAAGGAAAAAGTAAAACCGATTATATTGCTAGCTTTATTGATAGGATTTGCCGGTGTAGCTACTATTTTACTTTCATTTTCTAAAGAAATAGAAGGTAGTGGCAATTTTTTATTTGGCGTTCTCATCACATTATTATCTGTGTTTACATGGACAAGTGGCACTTTGGTTTCTACCAAAAACAAACTCAAGATTAATCCCTATGAAGGCATTGGATGGCAAATGCTTTTTGGTGGTATGATGCTCTATATATCGTCTATGTTGTTTGAACAACAAGTAGCAATAGCAACTATTCCTTTAAAGGCCTGGGCTTACTTTTTATACTTAACGGCCATAGGTTCTATTTTTTGTTTTGTTTGCTATTTATATGCACTCAAATCGCTACCAATTAGCCTTGTTTCAATTTATGTTTACATCAACCCTATTGTGGCACTGGGACTTGGTTTTTTGATGATCAATGAAACTGTAACACCTCAAATTGTAATAGGTGCTTGTATTACGTTTATTGGTATTTACTTGGTAAAGCGATTCAATACCTAGAAACCATTACCTAATTCGAAAAAATCATAACACTTTGAATTATTTCACTTTGATTAGGTACATATAATTAAAACACTATAACTTCAAACCCAAAACTGCCATTTAAAGCCTAAAATGAAACTAAAAATGTAAAAATGGCGAATAAAATGACCGAATATGACATTGAAATCATCATAACTGA
>JBILCF010000234.1:0-3282 GCA_044353325.1 Chitinophagaceae bacterium
AGCCATCGCGTTGGTTTTCAGGCAGTGAATTTTGTACAGAATCATATTCAATTTTTGTAGTCTCATTTGGTGTCCAAGGACCTATGCCAATTTGCCCACTTCCAGATTCAGTACTATATCCTAAAACTCCTTTTGGTGGTGCTGTAATCTCATTTCTATTCTGAACAGAAATTGAAGAAGATTCATCATTGCTTTTTGGCATTCCAAATATGAAAAATACAGTTGTTACAAAAATGTATAATTGTATTGGGTTTAAATATTTTACACGTTTACCCTCTATATAATCTTTTGTTAGTTGCCCCGGTTTGGTAAACATGGTTTTTATGGTAAGCCAAAACTTACTATCGTAATGAAAATAATCGCCTATGAAATGAAGTGCCATATGGCCAAATGAATCTTTATGTAAAAATGCTTTTTGACCACAGTGGCCACAATATTGACCTACCAATGGATAGTTGCAATTGAGGCAATTTTCTTCCTTGTGATAAGTTTTCTTTTTAAATGCCATAAGGACGTAAATTTAAGCTTAGATTTTTGAATATTTGAGAACTGAAATTTTTTCATGAAAAATTAATTTAATCAGTTACTTCGTCAGGAATTGAATCAATTAACTGACATAACAGCTACTTTGTAGGACTTGGATTATAGTTTGATGCAATAAGTATGTACTAAAAATAACCAAAATGAATTTAAACAATTTTACAATTAAAGCACAAGAGGCTGTATCAGCTGCACAACAATTGGCTTTTAATCAAAAAAACCAACAGATTGAAACCGCTCATCTTCTCAAAGCTATGCTGAATGATGAAAATAACTCAATCGATTTTTTATTGAAAAAGAATGATGTCAATGTTGCTTTTGTTGATCAAAAGGTCAATGAATTGATGTCAAAAATTCCTGTTTACAATGGAGAAGCAGGTCAGCTAATTTCTCGCGAAATGAATCAAACTGTATTGAAGGCTGGTTCGTTTTTAAAAGATTTCGGAGATGAGTTTGTTTCTGTAGATCATCTGCTAATGGGATTACTTGGCAATAATGATGGCGTTTCTAATGTATTGAAAGATGCCGGTTTGAATGAAAAGAATTTAAAGAAAACCATACTCGAAATACGAAAAGGAAATACAGTCAATTCGCAAACAAGTGAAGCAAATTATCAGTCGCTGAAAAAATTTGCAAAGAATTTAAATGAAATGGCTGCTGCTGGAAAATTAGATCCAGTAATTGGACGCGATGAAGAAATTCGTCGTACGTTACATATATTGTCAAGAAGGTCTAAAAATAATCCGATTTTAGTAGGAGAGCCGGGTGTAGGTAAAACAGCTATCGTCGAAGGATTGGCTCACCGTATCATAAATGGTGATGTGCCTGAAAGCTTGAAATCAAAAATTATCTATGCCTTAGATATGGGACAATTGATAGCTGGCGCAAAATACAAAGGTGAATTTGAAGAGCGCTTGAAAAGTGTAATTAAAGAAGTAACTGATAGTGATGGCGAAATTATTTTGTTCATAGATGAAATACATACACTTGTTGGAGCTGGAGGAGGTGGAGAAGGCGCAATGGATGCTGCAAATATTTTAAAGCCAGCTTTGGCTCGTGGCGAATTGAGAGCAATCGGTGCTACGACATTAAATGAATATCAAAAATATTTTGAAAAAGACAAAGCACTCGAAAGACGATTTCAGAAAGTGATGATCGATGAACCAACAATTGAAGATGCAGTTTCAATACTACGTGGATTGAAAGAACGCTATGAAAGTCATCATCATGTACAAATAAAAGATGAAGCCATTATAGCTGCAGTCGAATTATCGAGCAGATATATTACTGATCGTTTTTTGCCAGATAAAGCCATTGATTTGATAGATGAAAGTGCAGCCAAATTGAAATTGGAAATGAATTCAATGCCAGAAGAATTGGATGAACTCGAACGGAAGCTAAGACAATTGGAAATAGAACGTGAAGCCATTAAGCGAGAAAAAGATGAAAAGAAATTACAAGAGCTAGGCAAGGAAATTGCAAATCTAGCAGAGCAACGTGATACTTTAAAAGCGCGTTGGCAAGAGGAGAAAAAAGGTATAGATGCTATTCAAGATATTAAAACATCTATAGAACATTTTAGACTTGAAGCAGATCAAGCAGAACGCAATGGCGATTTTGGAAAGGTAGCCGAAATTAGATATGGTAAAATCAAAGAACAGGAAACATTGTTAGCATCTAAAATAAGTGAACTTGAACGAGATGCTTCCGTACATAAAAGATTACTGAAAGAAGAGGTTGATGCTGAAGATATTGCTGAAAGCATAGCAAAAGCTACAGGTATCCCAGTGAGTCGAATGTTACAAAGTGAACGTGAAAAATTATTGATATTGGAAAAGCATTTACATCAACGTGTTGTAGGACAAGAAGAGGCTATTACGGCTGTCTCAGATGCAATACGTAGAAGTAGAGCTGGGCTACAAGATGCACGCAAACCGATTGGTTCATTTATCTTCTTAGGCACGACAGGCGTAGGTAAAACTGAATTGGCAAAGGCCTTAGCAGAGTTCTTGTTTGATGATGAAGGTATGATGACGCGCATTGATATGAGTGAGTATCAGGAGAAGCATAGTGTAAGTCGATTAGTGGGAGCCCCTCCAGGATATGTCGGTTACGATGAAGGCGGTCAATTGACTGAAGCAGTTCGACGCAAACCGTATAGTGTAGTTCTTTTTGATGAAATTGAAAAAGCGCATCCTGATGTTTTCAATGTCTTGTTGCAAGTTTTAGATGATGGTCGATTAACCGATAATAAAGGTCGAATGGTTAATTTTAAAAATACGATTATCATTATGACATCAAATATGGGTAGTCAGATTATACAAGAGAATTTTGAAAACGTAACTGAAAAAAATGTGGATGCCATAACAGAGAAAACGAAAGTGGAAGTCATGAATGTGTTGAAACAAACTATTCGTCCTGAGTTTTTAAATCGAATTGATGAAGTTATCATGTTTAAGCCATTGATGAAAAATGAAATCAAAGGAATAATTACAATTCAATTGAATCAACTCAAATCAATGCTTAAAGAACAAGGTATTGAACTTGAATTTACGGATTATGCACTGGATTATTTAGTTGATCATGGCTTCGATCCACAATATGGAGCAAGGCCATTGAAGCGAGTCATACAAAAAGAAATCATTAATCTTTTGAGTAAAAAAATCATAGCTGGAGAAATAGATAAATCTAAAAAAGTAGCCATGGATGTATTTGATGGTTTAGTTGTTTTGAGAAATGAAT
>JBILCF010000235.1:0-3281 GCA_044353325.1 Chitinophagaceae bacterium
TCATAGACATCACACCTTTTGAAAAAATATTTAATAAAATTCCAATTGTAGGCTCCAAAATCTATTCTGTATTAAAATGATTACATTTATTCAAAAAATATTAAAACGATTGTATAAAATCTCAGGCTCTTCCTATTTCCTTGAGACTGCACCATCAACATTTTTTACAAATTGGTTATTTCAAAAAATTTACAAGGTCCACAATGAAATCCCCCATCCTGTTCATTTTACAAATTGTATTGCCGGGTATCACAATATAGTATTCAACAAAACAGATTTTAGCATTTTAAATAGTTTTGCCGTGAGTGGAGGATGCTATTTTGGTATTTCGGAAGGTTCTACTTTGGAAATTGGAGAAGGTACTATCTGGGCATGGAATGTCAATATACAAACTGCTAATCACGACTTTATTGATAGAACAAAATATGTAGCTAAATCAGTTAAAATTGGAAAAAATTGTTGGATAGGTGGAAATGTAACCATATTACCGGGCGTTGAAATTGGAGACAATGTTACGGTTGGGGCAAATAGCGTAGTGTCTAAATCATTTCCTTCTAATGTTGTTATTGCAGGCGTTCCCGCAAAAATCTTACGAGAAATTTAATTTTTTATTCTTTTATCAATCGTAGTACTTGCTTTTCCTTTTTCAAATCCTTGTTATATTCTATAACAATATTATAGGATCCAGTAGCAAGATTTGATATATCTAAAAGTTTATGTTTTTGGTACACGACTTGTTTCTCAATTAATTTGCCTGTCATATCTAAAATTGAATATGACCAAAAATCGTCAAAATCTGCATCTACTAATAAACTAGTCGCTTTTGAAGCAGGATTTGGATAGAGTGAAATAAGTTCCGGAAATTCTATATTCAATTTGTTCGACTCGTATGTACAGCCTGCATTATCAATTATGGCAACATAATATTCGCCATCTCCATTGACTTTAATTGAATACATAGAAATTGTATCGATGATATTATTATTTTGATACCAATAATATCTGTTGTTTGATTGTTGTACAAATAATTCAACATAATTTGTTTGTAAAAATGGCGTGAAATTTAAAAATGGCTGTAACACAACTACAGAATCTATTCTATACATACATCCATTTGAGTCTTTTGCTTCTAAAAAATTGAATATCCCATTAGAAAATTGTTGTGTAGAAATTGGCGAGTTAATTAATATTGAATCAAGAATATTCAATTTATTGAAGTAAATAGTCCAAGGAGAAGCACCACTTGCCACGAAATCAAGTTCATAAACTTTCGAATTACAATTTGCATGAATACTATCAATAAACACTGTGTTTTTTTGATTATCTATATTTAAGTTAAAATCCAACGTATCAATACATCCTTCTTTATCAAACATATAACTTAATTTGTAATCACCATTTGTCGTGATCCAGCTTGTTGAATTCTGAATTAAAAGTGTATCTAATTGTAGTCCATTTTTTAAATAAATTAATGAAATAGAATCTTTATTACCATCAATATCAAATTCAACTGCAGTATTATCTTTTTCACAATTGTATGTAGTAGTCAAACTATTATATTTGAATGGAATATACTCCGCTTGAAAAGAAATGTTCAAAGGAAATTTACAACCTGTAGAATCACTGATATAATCAAAATAATATGTTGAATTTGGCAATGTTAAATTTGAACTAAATGAATTTGTATTAAATTCTGAGGTTAAGTTGTCTTTAGTGTAAATTAATTTAAATGGTTTTAATCCTGAATTAATCTGAATGTTTGTTTCATATTTTCCACTATCACAGTTGACATTAAATGGACTTAAAGTTACTTGAATCGATGGGAAATTAATAAGAAACGTGTCATTTATTGGCATCACACATTTTATATCTGAAACTGAAACAACACTATATTGACCTGTTGCAAAATAAAAACTAACATTATTTTGATTATAAACATACGAATTTGTAATTCCAGTTACTAGGTCTTTGATTAAAATAGTCCACGGGGAATCCCCTCCAAATTGATAATCAACTTTAACTTTATTCGAATCACATTCAAATGATTCATTCAATTTTTGAAAAGTAAGTGGTGTATATAAATTTGTTATAACCTGATTAATTGTCGATTGACATTGAGTTTGATCTGTCACATTTGTTACTTGATAAATACCATTCGAAAAGTAAATATCATTTATATTTTGAATTGAACTAACCGTATATGGCAAACCAGTAATAGTATTAATATATCCTAAATTCCATGGACCATTGCCAGTCAAGTTTATTTGCAGATGCGTTTTATTGCTATCGCAATTGTACATCGGAGCAGTCAGTGTAGCTGATATAGTATCGAAGTTCCATGTATAATTTTGGTTTAGTGTAGTGGCACATCCTGTTGCATCGGTGATACTTTGAAAATCGTATTGGCCATTGCTGTAATACGCCGTTGGATTCGAACTTGCATAGAGTGTTTGTTGCGAATGACTGTTTTGCGTATACTGCAATGTAAATGGACTATTGCCTTGTAAGCTATATACTATTTCTGTTTTGTTGCTATCACAATTATACATTGGTGTGCTCATACTGACTTGCGACGCTTGGTACGAAAATGCATAAACGGCATTGATCATGGCACTACAACCTTTTGCATCTTGTACCGATATAAACTGATATGTGCCATTCGTTAAATACAAATCAGATTGGGCTTGAGAAGTGTTGTATTGTTGGTTGATTCCATTGTAAGTGTATGTTAGCATCCAAGGATCATTTCCGGTCAGGTTCACCTGCAAATGCGTTTTGTTGCTATCGCATTTGTATATCGGTGTACTCAGAGTGGCTGATAGATTAGAATTATTTATGCTTAAAGTATCTAATAAATTAAAAACACAATTGTTACTATCAATTATAGTTGTAAATACATAATCCCCATTTGGTAAATTGACATAATTAGAATCATTTGAAATTAAAAGACTATCCTGCACATTATCTTTTAGAAAATGCCAAATCCATGGTGATTTCCCAGTGGATATAAAATCATAACTTGTCAAAGAAGAATCACATAGATAATTTTTAAAATTTATTCCGCCGCTCACTTGTGGAGACTTTATGACATTTAATCTATCGGAAGGAAAACCTTGAATATTATTTACATCTAATACATTTCTAATTTCATAATTGCCACTTTCATACACAATAAAAGTATCGTTATTAGAATTAGAAACATGACTACTTATAATTAATGAATCTCGAACTAAATCGAAAGTATATGGTGGATTTCCACAGAATTGAGCATAAAGTATCAC
>JBILCF010000013.1:0-25984 GCA_044353325.1 Chitinophagaceae bacterium
CAATTAACAATAAATTGAAGAATCTTTCAGATGATTTTGCAAATGAAATTATTTCTTACTTAGATTCATTGAATGAAAGTAAAAATGAATTTAGTCAACATGAATTAACGGCCATTCGTAATGGGGAATTAGATTTTGAAAAAGGTAACGTCTTTACACATGATCAAGCAAGAGAAATTATTCAAAATCATATCAAACAAAAATTAATCTAGTGTTTTGGAAATAATTTGGACAGAAGAATCTCTAAATTCATATTTAAAAATTATAGATTATCTTTTTGAACGTTGGAGTGCAAAAGAAATTATTGAATTAGAAATACAAGTTGAGACTTTATTAAAGAATTTAATTCAATATCAAGCGTTTTGTCCGGTTTCAAAATTGGCCCCTTATAGAAAATGTGTTTTAAATCCACATACATCTTTAATCTATTTAATCAATAATCATCAAATCATATTAATAACATTTCTACACAATAAATCTGCACATAATTATTAATTTCATGAACAGACAAGAACTCATACAACAAATCAAATCCAAGAAATCATACCTATGTGTCGGCTTGGATTCCGATATTACAAAAATTCCTCAACATCTTTTACTACATGAAGATCCGGTATTTGAATTTAACAAAGCCATCATTGATGCTACCAAAGATCTATGTGTGAGCTATAAAATCAATACAGCCTTTTATGAATCCAATGGATTAAAAGGATGGCAAAGCATGGAGAAAACCTTGAACTATATACCCAAAGATATTTTTACAATTGCAGATGCAAAGCGTGGCGATATTGGCAATACATCTACGCAATATGCCAAAGCATTTTTTGAGGCCATGAATTTTGATAGCATAACCGTTGCACCTTATATGGGTAAAGACAGTGTGAAACCATTTTTAGATTTTGAAAATAAATGGACTATTGTTTTAGGGTTAACGTCTAACGAAGGCGCTTTTGATTTTCAATATTTGAAAAATGAAAATCAAGAATTGTTTAAAACGGTGATTCAAAAAGTAGCTTCTTGGGGTACTGATGAAAATTTAATGTTTGTAATAGGCGCAACTAAAACAGCACAATTAAAAGAAGTTAGAGATCTTATTCCGAACCATTTTTTATTGGTTCCTGGCGTTGGAGCTCAAGGCGGTAGTTTGGAAGAAGTATCTAAAATAGGAATGAACGCTGATATAGGTTTATTAGTCAATGCATCTCGACAAATTATTTTTGCAAGCAATGGAGAAGACTTTGCTGAAAAAGCAAGAGAAGAAGCAATGAAGTTGCAGATTGAAATGGCGGGATATTTGTAAGGCCTTATAATAAATACGTCTATTTTTTACAATTTTGTATGCATGAAAACATCCAAACAAATCATCACGCACTTAAAATCCCTCGAAAATTCAAAAAATCAAGAAGGAATGAAGCGCTTTGCCATTGGCAATGACAATACCTTAGGTATAAGTATGCCAGTATTAAGAACTTTATCTAGAGATCTTAAAAAACTAACAAATCGGCATCAAGTTTCAATGGAACTTTGGGCAAGTAATATACATGAAGCCATGATTTTAGCTTCGATGTTGGCTGATCCCAAATTGTTGACCGAAAGCGAGATGGATGCATGGACGTATGATTTTTACAGTTGGGATTTGTGCGATCAAACCTGTGGTAATTTATTTCAAAAAACTGATTTCTTTGTGTCTAAAGCATTTGAATATTCGCATGCTGATGAAGAATTTGTGAAACGAACCGGCTTTGTGTTGATGGTACAATATGGTGTTCATCATAAAAAAGCAGATGATGATTTATGTTTTAAATTTTTAGAAAGAATAGAAGAGGAAGCTTGGGATGAACGCAATTTTGTTTGGAAAGCACTCAATTGGTTGCTTCGACAAATTGGCAAACGAAATTTGTATTTATATCCTCATGCTATGAAAACGTGTGAGGCACTCATTCATCAAAATACTAAATCGTCACGATGGATAGCCAACGATGCTAAACGAGAACTGCTTGATAAATTTCAACATGGGAAAATACCAACGGTAAAATTCATTAAATAAAATAATCTGAATCCCAATATAGCTAAAACCCAAATTCCAATTTTCATGGTGTAAACACCTATTTTAGTCTAGTTGTTTGTATATTCACAGCCTAAAAAATACGTATGAAGCACGCATATATTTTTCCTGGCCAAGGGTCGCAATTTCCAGGTATGGGCAAAGAGTTGTATGAAACAAACTCATTGGCAAAAAATTTATTTGAACAAGCAAATGAAATACTAGGATTTCGTATTTCTGATATCATGTTTAATGGTACAGCTGAAGAATTGAAACAAACAAACGTGACTCAGCCAGCCATATTTCTACATTCAGTTATTCTATTTATGACGTCTGAAAATTTACATCCGGATATGGTTGCAGGTCACTCCTTGGGAGAATTTACAGCATTGGTTGCAAATAAAACGTTGGCGTTTGAAGATGCCTTGAAATTGGTTTCAATGCGAGCCAATGCAATGCAGAAAGCATGTGAGTTGAATCCATCTACTATGGCTGCAGTTTTAAATTTAGATGATGCAAAAGTGGAAGAAGTTTGTGCATCTATAACCGATGAAGTTGTAGTAGCAGCAAATTACAATTGCCCTGGTCAATTAGTGATTTCAGGTAGCTTGAAAGGGATTGAAATAGCGTGTGAAAAAATGAAAGAAGCAGGTGCAAAACGTGCCTTGGTTCTTCCTGTAGGTGGTGCATTTCATTCACCATTGATGGAGCCTGCTCGTCAGGAATTGCAACAAGCTATCGAACAAACTATTTTTTCAATGCCGAGTTGTCCTGTTTATCAAAATGTAACGGCTTCTGCTGTTACAAACCCCGATGAAATCAAACAAAATTTGATTGCTCAATTGACTGCACCTGTACGATGGACCCAAAGCGTTCTTCAAATGCATGCAGATGGCGCAACCCATTTTACAGAAGTTGGCCCTGGAAATGTCTTGCAGGGGTTAGTAAAAAAAATAGTGAAAGATGTCGCTACTGACGGCATAAACTAAATTGTATCCAATGAAAAATTCAATAAAAAACCTACTCATTTTTTCTATTGTATTATTTATGGCTTCAGGAGCTCTCACATTATTTGGAGCGCTTGCAAAATTGCAACATTGGTCGTGGGCAGGTCCACTACTTATTGTTGGAATGGTGCTGAATGCATGTAGTTATTTGGTAGGTGGCATTACACTTATTCAATATTTACGCACTAAATAATACAATTCTATTTTATGGCTTGGAAAGAATATTTCACCTTTACGAAGGGGCAAAGTATAGCAATACTGAGTTTGTCAATCATCATTTTTTTAAGTACACTAGCTTATTTTTTATTGCCTCAATGGGCTGCAAATAATAACCCAAATAATCAATCAAAGTTCGATGAAATGTTGGCCCAATTGCAAGTAGATACTTCTGCAAATCATCAAAACTATAGTCGTATAGAATCTAGGGAAACAGCTGAGTCGCAAAAGCTAACGCCATTTATGTTTGATCCAAATACATTGGATGAAGCTGGTTTTTTGAAATTAGGATTACGAGAAAAATTGGTAGCTACCTTACTTAATTATAGAAATAAAGGCGGTAAGTTTTACAACAAAGAAAGTTTGAAAAGAATTTATGGATTACATCCAGAAGAATATGCTCAATTGGAACCATATATCAATATTCTAGGTAGTTACGATTCCAAATCTACGAATAAATCCAAAACAGCCATAACGGTAGAACTCAATCGAGCAGACACTTCGCAGTTAGTCATGCTGAATGGAATAGGCAGTAAATTGGCTATGAATATTGTCAAATACAGAACCCAATTGGGTGGTTTTGTTCGTGTAGAACAATTGAATGAAGTCTATGGCATTACACCCGAAACGTTTCAAAAAATAAAAGGAAATTGCAAGATTGATTTATCTGTAGTTCGAAGTCTTAATTTAAGGGAAGTCACCTTTGCTGAACTAAATAATCATCCGTATTTAAAAGGCGAATTAGCCAAAGCTATTGCTGATTATAGAAAATCAAAAAATTATCAAATCGATAATATTACTCAACTCAAAGAAATTCAATTCATTAATGACGAAATTTTTCGTAAAATTGCACCATACTTAATCATACAATAATTTAAATTATATTTTTTATGAATTTTGCACCCACTGAAATGCAATCGCAAATAGCAGACATGATTCGTGATTTTGCTGAAAAGAATATCAAACCCAAGATGATGGAATGGGATGAATCTCAAGAGTTTCCAATCGAGGTGTTTCGCAAATTGGGAGAATTGGGCTTGATGGGTGTTTTAATTCCAACAGAATACGGTGGTTCTGGACTTACGTACAACGAATACATTACTGTTGTGAGTGAAATAGCTAAAGTATGTGGTTCTATTGGACTTTCTGTAGCTGCACACAATTCGCTTTGTACAAATCATATCTACAAATTTGCAAGTGATGATTTGAAAAAGAAATACTTGCCTAAATTAGCTACTGGAGAATGGATTGGTGCATGGGGCTTAACCGAAGCTAATACGGGTTCAGATGCAGGAAATATGAGATGCGTAGCTACGAAAGATGGTGAAGATTGGATTATCAATGGTACTAAAAACTGGATTACACATGGTAAATCTGGTAATGTGGCCGTAGTGCTTTGTAGAACTGGTGAACCTCGTACAAAAAATAATGTAACTGCCTTTGCAATAGAAATGGGTACGCCTGGATTTACTGCAGGAAAAAAAGAAAATAAATTAGGTATGCGTGCCTCTGAAACCTGCGAATTGGTTTTTGATAATTGTCGCATTTCGGATGCGCAACGTTTGGGGAATATAGGCGAAGGATTTAAACAAGCTATGGTGATCTTAGATGGTGGTCGTATTTCTATCGCAGCGTTAGCATTGGGTATTGCAAAAGGAGCATATGAAGCTTCACTTAAATATGCTAAAGAACGCGAACAATTTGATCAACCGATAGCAAACTTTCAGGCGATACAGTGGAAGTTAGCTGATATGGCAACACAAATAGAAGCTTCTGAATTGTTGATTTTCCAAGCAGCTGATATGTTGATGCGCGGTCAAAAAATGACTAAAGAAAGTGCCATGGCTAAATATTATGCTTCTGAAGTGTCTGTACGAGTAGCTACTGAAGCTGTACAGATTTTTGGTGGATATGGCTACACTAAAGATTTTCCAGTAGAGAAATATTATCGTGATAGCAAGCTTTGTACAATAGGTGAAGGAACTTCAGAAATTCAAAAACTGGTTATTGCGCGTGATATTTTACAATAATAATCATTATTTATCATCAATTATTTTGAATATTCCAAAAAATCAACGTATGTTTAAACATTAATTTAAATACATTTTTATATGAAATCAAAAAAATTACTTTTTTCTACTTTATTAGCTTTTGGTTGTATTACAACTTACATTTCACTTACATCTTCAGCATCTGCAAGTCAAGGTGTTATGGGCGCATCTGCTAACGGGTGTGGTTCATGCCATGGGAATGCGGCGAATGTAGCTACAACTATTGCTTTAACTGGTATACCTGCGACAGGTTATGTAGCAGGTACAACTTACCCTGTTACGCTTACTATCACTAATGCAACTAAAGTTGGAGCTGGATTTGATTTGAACTTTAGTGGAGGTTCTATCAGTAATGCACCTGCTCAGACTATGGTTATGGGCACTGAGCTTCATCATACAGCTACTAAAGCTATGGTAAGTGGAGTTGCAACATGGAATTTCAGTTGGACTGCTCCAGCAGCAGCAGCAGTGACATTAAATATTGCAGGAAATGCTGTAAACGGTAATAACAATGATAGCGGTGACGAATGGAATAAAGTAACAATAAACCTTGTTCAAGCTACACCAACAGCAATCACTGATGTAAATCATACACCAGTAACGCTTTATCCAAATCCAACATCATCTCAAATGACAGTTAAGATTGATCAAGCTTCATCTTTTACTGCAATTTCAATGACAGGAAGTATGATTCATTTAAATGCTATTTCAACTCAAGTAGGTGAATACAGTTTGAATACTGCAGCATTGGCTAATGGCAATTATATATTGTTGATCAACACTGGAAAAGAACTTAAACACACAACTTTTTCTAAAAAATAATTTCAAACGTCTTTTCTAAAAAAGAAAGTTGGCTATTCAGCCAACTTTTTTTATTTTCACCATGCAAACAAATGAAAAGCTCTTATGGTCATACATAATAAATTTATATACTGGGCATGTTTATTAGTTAGTGTGCCATTTGTTTTTCTTTCAAACAGTGCTGGTATAGCTGGCAAAAGTACGACAGGCTGTGGTGGCAATGGATGCCATCAAGCGAGTTCAAATACATCAATTAATGTAACAGGAATACCAGTTTCAGGTTTCAAACATGATAGTGTGTATACCATGACATTAACAGTTTCTAATTCCATTAAACTCAAGGCAGGATTTGATTTGACAGTAAATCGAGGCGAACTTTTAGCCGGTACAGGATATAATTCGAATGGGACAAAAGAAATCTTGCATAACGCGCCCAAAAATATCGTATCGGGCAATGTGACTTGGGATTTTCAATGGAAGGCTCCTTCCTCTGGCGATAGTGCAGTAGTCTTTTTTGTTGCTGCTAACGCAGTCGATGCCAATACACATCCATCAAACGATGAATTTGAAACGAATAATTTTTTATTTGATGCAATACCATCAGTCACTTCAATACAAGAACTTGATATCCAAACTATAAAATGTTACCCCAATCCGGCATCTTCAATCTTGTACTGTAAAAATGATTTTGAAAACAAAACATCGTATTTTTATATAACAGATTTTATGGGTAAAATACATACAGTTCAACCAAATAATGTTGACCAAAATCGTTATCTGCTTGATGTGAGTTCTTTGCCAAATGGGTCTTATATGTTGATTCGTGAATCTGAAAATCAAAAAAGTGTTGGTCATTTTTTGAAGCATGAATAGCAAATTAAATCGATTTGAATGCCTATGACGTTATCGCAATTTTAACAAGGCGTAGTTTTAGATTGAGTTTCGTATTTGTGCTTTGAAGTATATTTGCATAAAATAAATACAATGAAAAAGCTGCTTTTACTCGTGTTGATTTTAACCTCTTTAGACTTATTTGCTCATCCTTTTTCAATTGATTTTGAAAAAAATAGAACTTCTTCCATCAACAAGAAAAAAGAATCTTCTATTGATAAAACAAGAATTTTATTTGGACCAGGATTAGGTGCTGGAGCTGCATTTAGAACTTTTTCAATTAATCTTTCTCCTTCTGTGGCCTATTGTTTTACTGAAAATTTTCATGTTGGTGCGACATTAGGGTTTAGTTATTTCCAACAAGCTATGGACTATCAAAATATATTGACAGGAGCCAACGAAATATACAAGTACAAAATACCATCTTATTCAATGTCTGTATATGCACGTTATTTAGTTGGGAATTTTTTAATATTAAATGTAGAACCTGAGATAACTAATACTAAATTTATAAGTGGAAATTTTGATTATAATTTGCAAACAGGTAAAGTTGTTGAAGAATCGCGAAGGATGTTTGTGCCTGCATTTTTAGTTGGTGGTGGTTATGCGCAACGAATGGGCAACTATGGTTATACTTATATCATGGTCTGTTATGATTTAGTTCAAAACCCTAATAACCGATATTACCAAACTTTAGACTATCGTATTGGACTCATGATCAATTTGTGGCAATAATATTTTTTTTGAACCAAGAAAAAAACATATCTTGTATGTTTTAATTATAGATTTTATTCAAGACCTTTTATATTATGGTTCAAAAACGATGGTCATTAAAAACGGTCAATGAAGAAGCATTAGAACATTTACAAGATGAACTGAAAATACATCCTGTACTATGCAAATTATTGATAGAGCGTGAAGTGCGAACGTATGACGAAGCAAAACAATTTTTTCGAACGACACGTGAGCAATTGCATGATCCATTTTTGATGAAAGGCATGCAGCGAGCAGTTGAACGAATTCAACTCGCTATTTCTAATAAAGAACGAATATTGATTTATGGAGATTATGATGTTGATGGGACTACATCTGTTGCTGTTGTTTATAGTTTTTTTAAATCGATTTACAACGATTTAGAATTTTATATACCTCATAGATTTAGAGAAGGATATGGTGTTTCAAAAGACGGTATTCAATATGCTATTGATAATCAATTTTCGTTAATCATTACCCTCGATTGTGGAATAAAATCAGTTGCATTAATACACCTTGCAAAGCAACACGGTATCGATGTTATCGTTTGTGATCATCACATGCCAGATGATGATTTGCCAGAAGCTTATGCTATATTAAATCCTAAACAAAAAGATTGCAATTATCCATATAAGGAACTCTGTGGTTGCGGCGTTGGTTATAAATTAATTAGTGCCTTTGCTTCTACATATTCGATAGACGAATCAATCGTAGACAGACATTTAGATTTGGTTGCTACAGCTATTGCAGCAGATATTGTACCTATTACTGACGAAAATAGAACGCTTTGTATTTTGGGCTTACAAAAAGCCAATGATAATCCTTCTATACCGCTTAAAGCTTTAAAACACATCAGCGATATGAAAAAGGAATTTACAATTTCTGATTTAGTGTTTATCATAGCACCTCGTGTCAACGCTGCTGGACGAATGGACGATGCTCGTAAAGCTGTGGAGTTGTTTATTGAAGAAGATGAAGAGAAGGCTAAATTGATTGCACAGCAATTGCATGAAGACAACAACGATAGACGCGATGTAGATAAAATTACGACTGTAGAAGCGTTAGATATGTTGAGTGATATGGAGGCTGAATTACAATTTCGATCTACAATTGTTTATCAACCTCATTGGCACAAAGGTGTAGTAGGTATAGTTGCATCTCGATTGATAGATCATCATTACAGACCTACGATTGTTTTGACTTCATCTAATGGAAAAGTAACAGGATCGGCTAGATCTATTAAAGGGTTTAATTTATTTGAAGGATTGAATCAGTGTGCCGAATATTTAGAAACCTATGGAGGTCATTACTTTGCAGCTGGCTTAACTATGATGGAGGAGCATCTTCCTGCATTTAGAAAACGGTTTGATGAAGTGGTGAGAGAAATGGTACCGGAAGATAAATTTCAACCTGAAATTGAAATTGATGCTGAATTGAATTTCTCAGATATCAATGAAAAATTCATGAAAATCTTAAAACAGTTTGCACCTCACGGACCTGAAAATATGAAACCCGTTTTTATTTCAAGAAATGTAATGGACTACCAGGGATTAAGTACTGTGGTAAAAGAAAAACATTTGCGATTAGTGATTTATCAGCAAGGTAGTCGAACTATGAATTGTATTGGTTTTAATATGGGAGAGAAATTGGAAATCGTTAAATCAAAAAATACATTTGATATACTGTATCATATTGAGGAAAATGAGTGGCAAGGAAATATTACACTTCAACTCAAGATTATTGATGTACGTTAAATATTTTGAATCCTTAAAATGAAATTCAATGACATCATATCGCTAGCGCAGAAAGTAATTAAAAGCAATCGACTTAGGTCCAATTTAACGATTGCGATTATTGCTATTGGTATTACTGCTTTGATTGGTATAATCACTGTGATTGAAGTGCTAAAAGGTACTATCCATGATAATTTTGCAGGTATGGGATCGAATACTTTTAATATTACAGCCCAAAGTGTTTTTGCAAAAAATAAAAAAATGGGTAAACGAAGACGAACCACTACGACGTCGGATAAAAATAAAATTAAATTGGATGAAGCAGCAACTTTTAAAGATCGATTCCAATTTCCAGCTACAATCAGTACAAATATTATGGCTACCAATTCCGCAGTGATAAAACGAAATTCAAAAAAATCGAATCCAAATATCATGGTCATGGGGGCAGACGAAAACTATCTGTTGGTTTCGGGAACTAATTTAGTTTCAGGCCGAAATTTTAGTAGTCGTGAAATTGCTAGCGGTGAAAATGTTTGCATCTTGGGTAATAGTATTGCTACAAAATATTTTGGGAATAGCATCAATACCGAAAATGGATTAATCAATCTCGGGGATGCAAGATACAGAGTGGTTGGTGTCATGGAAAGTAAAGGTGCAAGTTTTATCGATCGAACAGATAATATGGTTATCGTCACGATAAATAATGCACGACAACGATTTAATATTTCGCAAAAATCCTGTGTCATCAGTGTGCGTGTACATGATTTGAAATGGATAGAAGCTGCAAGCGATGAGGCTGAAGGAGTAATGCGTTCCGTTAGACGTTTGAGACCTGGCGATGAATCTAATTTTTCAATCAACAAAAATGATGAAATAGCTAATTCGCTTATTGATAATTTAAAGTTTGTAACCTTATCGGCAAGTCTCATTGGGTTTATTACTTTGCTTGGTGCAGCTATTGGATTAATGAATATCATGCTTGTTTCAGTAGCCGAACGAACCCGTGAAATTGGATTAACCAAGGCCATCGGTGCGAATAGTCAAACCATTAAATTGCAGTTTTTATCCGAAGCGATTTTTATCAGTTTGAAAGGAGGATTTATAGGTATAGTCATCGGAATTTTAATTGGGAATATTTTATCATTTGCATTTAGCTCGCCATTTGTCATACCTTGGATGTGGATAGGGATAGGTTTGTCTATTTGCATCGTCGTAGGTCTGTTAGCAGGAATTTATCCTGCACTGAAAGCGTCTCGATTAAATCCAATCAATGCTTTGCGATATGAGTAGACTGTAAAATTTTATTGTTTTCTTTTACTTCGTTTTTCCTATTTTCGAGTACCTTCGTACTTCAATATTTAGAATATGAAATACCTTCCAATTGAGTCGAAATTGTTTTCGCAAAATCGTGAACGTTTTATCAAAAAAATGAAATCGAATGCCATTGCAATTTTTAGCGCACATCCCAATTTGCCTGAGAATGGGGATGCACAGTATCATTTAAAACCTAACTCTGATGTGATATGGTTGAGTGGCATTGTACAAGAAAAAACAATGGTTGTTTTATATCCTGATAACATTGATAAATCATACAGAGAAGTTTTGGTTATACTTCGTCCGAATGAAGTACTTGAAAAATGGGAAGGACATAAACTAACAAAGGCTGAAGCAACAGCTATTTCTGGAATAAAAACTGTTATTTTCTTAGATCAATTGGATGCTATGTTGCAAGCTTGGATTCATCATGCAGAATATATTTATCTAGATACAAATGAGAATGATCGCTTAGATACAACTATACCGCGTATTGATTTGCAATATGTACATGACTTGATGAAACGTTATCCACTACACAAGTACGAGCGCGCTGCATTAATCATGAAAGAATTGCGTGCTATTAAAACAAAGCAAGAAGTTGCAGTTATGCAAGTAGCAGTAGATGTTACACACAAGGCTTTGTTGCGTGTTTGCCGATTTATTAAACCTGGAGTTTTTGAACATGAAATTGAAGCTGAAATTACACATGAGTTTTTGAGAAACAGAGCTACAAGACATGCCTATGGTTGTATCATTGCTAGCGGTGATAATGCTCGTATTTTGCATTATGTAGAAAATAATCAAGAATGCAAATCCGGAGATTTAATTCTCATGGATTTCGGTGCCGAATATGGCAACTATTGTGCAGACTTAACGCGTACAATTCCTGTAAATGGAAAATTTTCAAAAAGACAAAAAGAAGTTTATGATGCTTGCTTGGCTGTGCATCGCTTTGCACAAAAAATGTTGAAACCAAGCGTAACTTGGCTTGACATCACTGCTGCTTCTGAAATAGAAATGAATAAGCAATTGCTTAAAATAGGACTTCTAACAAAAGAGGATATTAAAAATGAAAGCCCTGACAATAGGGCTTGTCGCAAGTATTTTTATCATGGCTTAGGGCATCATTTAGGTATTGATGTTCACGATATTGGTTCGCGCAATACACCAATCAAAGAAGGTATGGTTTTTACCATTGAACCAGGTATTTACATCGAACAAGAACAAATGGGTATTCGTATTGAAAATAATTTTTGGGTTACCAAAAATGGAAATATAGATATGTTTAAAGCAATGCCTATTACAACTGACGAAATAGAAGCAGCAATGAAGAAAAAATAAATATTCGATCATTAAAAAAAAGGCCGCCCAAATCTTGGTCAGCCTTTTTTTATTCTTTAAATCAGTTTATATTATTTTCCATCATAAGCCCATTTGATATATGTGCTTCCCCAAGTAAATCCACCACCAAAGGCGGCCAATACAATATTATCTCCTTTGCGAAGTTTGCTTTCCCACTCCCAAAGACAAAGTGGTAAAGTGCCGTTAGTTGTATTGCCAAAACGTTGGATATTGATCATTACTTTGTTTTCATCTAATCCCATTCGTTCGCGGGTAGCGTCAATAATGCGTTTGTTGGCTTGATGCGGAACAAGCCATGTTACATTGTCTGAAGTTAATTCGTTTCGTTGCATGATTTGATAAGCTACATCAGCCATATTTGTTACAGCGAACTTAAATACTGTTTGCCCTTCTTGGTAAACATAATGTTCCTTAGCCATCACGGTTTCAACAGTAGCTGGTTTGACAGATCCACCAGCTTTTTGGTGTAAATATGCTCGACCAGAGCCGTCAGATTTCAATACACTATCGATAATGCCGAAGCCATCTGTATTTGGTTCAAGCAAAACAGCACCACAGCCATCTCCAAAAATGATACATGTCGCACGATCTTCGAAATTTAAAATGGAACTCATTTTGTCTCCTCCGACTACTATGACTTTTTTATGTTTACCTGTTTCTATAAATTGAGATGCAATAGTTAGGGCATATATAAATCCACTACAAGCTGCATTGATATCGTATCCCCAAGCATTTTTTAAGCCCACTTTATCCGTTATTACATTGGCAGTTGCTGGAAAAGTAAAATCGGGAGTTGTGGTGGCACAAATCAATAATTCAATTTCATCAGGATTTACACCTGACTTTTCTAATAAATTTTGCACTGCTTTCGAAGCCATATCAGAAGTGCCAAGTCCTTCTCCTTTTAAAATTCTACGTTCTTTGATGCCAGTTCGAGACGTAATCCAATCATCAGTCGTATCGACTATTTTTTCTAAATCAGCATTGGTTAATTTATCTTCAGGTACATATCCGCCTACTGCGGTAATTGCTGCGTATATTTTTGACATTATTTTAGTTTATTGGACGGTAAAGTTACAATTAATCTTAAGCTATTAAAGTATTTTATAATAGAATTCAATCAAAGTATAGATTTCTTGTATGAAATGGTTTGATTAATTATTTTTTCTATCAAACAGGCATTATAGGTTGATTCTTTGAGAAATAACATAAAAAATATCAAAAAAACTTTTGAAGTTTAAAAAGTTTCCATAGTTTTGCATCGTGAATCTACAAAAACAACAAATTACAGAAATCGCGTTGAGTCATTTTAGGCAACTTGGTTTTAAGAATGTGACGATGGACGATTTGGCACGTCAAGTGGGGGTGTCCAAAAAAACGTTGTATGAACTTTTTACAGATAAAGATGAATTGGTGCTTGAAAGTGTGAAGTTGATGCTCAGCAAAAATCAATGTGAAACTGAATCAGCATTCAATACAGCCAAAAATGCTGTTGAACAAATCATTTCGATATTAATGATTATGGAGAAAATGGTCAGAGGTATGAATCTTGTTTGTTATGTGGACTTACAGCGACATTATCCAGTAGCTTACAAATACTTACAAGAGCATAAAGAAAAATATTTATTTTCTTGCATCGCCGATAATTTAAGACAAGGAATCGCAGAGGGGTTTTATAGAGAAGATATCGATGTCGATATTATTGCACGTTTTAGAATGGAGTCTGCACTGATTGTTTTTCAAAATAATATTTTTCCTCAAGAAAAATTTGATATTGTCAAAGTCAATACTCAAATTTTTTCAAATTATATGTATGGTATTGCTTCAATCAAAGGACATAAACTCTTTACCAAATATTTATCTAATTATTTAAAAAACTAAATTCATGTATAAAAAACAACTCGTTTTTACATTAGTATTTTTTCTTTCAAGTTATGTGCATGCACAAGAAAAACTGAGCTATTCATTGCAAGATTGCATTGGCTATGCACTCAAAAATAGCTCAACCATAAAGAATGCAATTGTAGACGAACAAATACAACTCGAAGTCAATAAAGAAGTGGCTGGAATGACACGCCCACAAATCAAAGCTACAGGGCAATTTCAATATTTATTTGTAATACCAAAGCAACGTGCAGATGCAAATGCTTTTGATTTTACGTCAAGTTTGAGTTTCTTCAAAATTGATACACCTGCTTTTTTGGCTTATCAAAATCAACCAAAACAAAAGTACAGTGAATTGAAATTTGGCTTGCCGTTAAATATGTCTGCTGGTATTCAAGCTTCGCAAATATTGTTTGATGCTGGTGTTTTTGTAGCATTAAAAGCTCGTAAAAGTTTGGAAGAATTATCTACTTTAAATACCAAACGCAGTGAGCAGGATTTGAAAGTTACCATTTCTAAGGCATATTACAACTGTGTAATAGCCGAAAAACGTGTTGCCTTATTGAACGATAATATCACGCTATTAAATTCTTTAGAACAAATGACAACCAAGTTGTTTAGTGAAGGGTTTGCTGAAAAAATTGACGCTGATCGATTAACCGTTCAAAAAAATAATTTAATCACAGAGCGCGAAAAAATTGAAAATTTAATTCAATTAAGTTACATGATGCTCAAATTTCAAATGGGAATGCCTTTGAGTACATCATTGTCATTAATTGATGATTTGAATTTAGATATAATTAAAAAAGATATTGAAATAGATCGCGTTGTAGACTATAACAATCGGGTTGAAATGAATTTGCTGCAAACTGCAAAAAAATTAAACATGTACGATTATGAGCGTTACAAAAAAGGGTATTTACCTAGCATAGCAGCGGCAGTTTCAGGAAGTTACGCTACACAAACTATTGCTTTTAAAGAATTATTCACATTGCCTTATTTTCCAACAGGAGCTTTAGTTTTAAATGCTTCCGTGCCTATATATGATGGCAATACACGTAAGGCGAAAATGCAACAAGCTAAATTAAATATACTCAAAAATGACAATAATATTGATGCATTGAAATTAGCAGTAGATTTAGAAAATAGTAATGCTCGAACTCAGTTGAAAAATAGTTTAATGTCACTTGAAAATCAACAAAAAAATATTGCATTAGCGAACAAAGTGTATGAAATAGCGCAGAAAAAATACAAAGAAGGTGTCGGCTCAAACATAGAAATTTTACAAGCAGAAACAGCCTTTAAAGAAGCACAAACAAATTATTTCAACTCATTGTTTGAAGCTGCAATAGCTAAAATTGATTTTCAAAAATCACTTGGACTTTTAAAATAATATCAATAAATCAAATTATAAAACTACATAAAACAACAATATGACTATTTTGTATAAACTCACTTTTGCACTTACAGCAACTATGCTATTTGTAGCATGTGGAGGAAATAAAGATTCTAAAACTGAATTAGCTGATCTCAAAAAACAACAACAAGAAATTCAAACTAAAATTGCAGCTATTGAATCAAAAGCAGGAACATCTAAAGGTGCTCGTAAAGTTGCTGTATATGTTACAGCAATGTCGCCGACAGTATTCAACAACTATATTGACGTACAAGGTAAAGTAGATATTGACGAAATTGTCAATGCTATACCTGAAACACCAGGAATCATCAATTCAATATTAGTACGTCCTGGACAATTTGTACATAAAGGGCAAGTGGTAGCAACATTAAGAGCTGAAGCTGTAGATAGAGGGATAGCAGAGTTGGATCAACAAATCGATTTTGCAAAAACATTGTATGACAAACAAAAAAGACTGTGGGATCAAGAAATAGGGACAGAAATACAATTATTATCTGCAAAAAATCAATATGAAAGTTTGTTGAAAAAGAAGCAATCTACTTTGACTACAAAAAACTCTTTTAACGTTTATTCACCAATAAGCGGTATAGTAGATGCTGTAGATGCAACAGTAGGTCAGTCATATGCATCTCCTATGAATCCACCTGTCATACGTATTATCAATACTGGAAAGTTACGTGTGCAAGCAGATGTAGCTGAAAATTATGCTTCAGTGGTTCGCACTGGAAGCCAGGTCATGCTTATATTTCCTGACTTAAGAGATACCTTGTTGACTAAAATTTCATACGCTGAACGTATGATCAACAATGTTTCACGTACATATTCAACATATATTCCATTACCTGCAAGCAGCAAATATCAGCCCAATATGATAGCGAAAGTTAAAATCGCTACTTACCAAAATGCTCGCGCATTTGTTTTGCCAGTTTCTTTGATACAAAAAACTGAATTGGGTAATTTTGTTTATGTAGCTGATGCCAATAAAAAAGCAAAATTAGTTCCAGTGCAACTTGGTAATACATACGATAGCAAAGTAGAAATTTTGAGTGGTTTGGCTTTGGGCGATCAAGTGATTACGACTGGATATGAAGAACTCAATGAAGGTGATGAATTACTCATTGGTGAATAATTCACGACAACCTAAATAATAGCTTTTTAAATAACAAGAATTGATATTACTAACTATATAAAACGGATTTTGATTTGAAAATTCTTCAACATCACAATCGAACATTATAAATATGAAATTTAATCCATCAAACTGGCCCATCAACAATAGGACCAGTATCTATATACTCACGATTATCATTACATTAGTGGGTTTAGTAAGTTACATTAACTTACCCAAGGAGCAATTTCCAGAGGTGAAATTTCCACAGATTATCGTGCAAACGATTAATCCTGGTACATCGCCCGAAAACATGGAAAATTTGGTTTCAAAGCCAATTGAAAAACAATTAAAAAATATATCCGGAATAAAAAAAGTAACGAGCAATTCGTTTCAGGATTTCTCTGTTGTGATAGCTGAATTTAATACGGATGTAAAAGTTGAAAAAGCAAAACAGGATGTTAGCGATGCGGTAGACAAAGCTAAGTCGGATCCAAATGGTTTGCCAAAAAATTTACCCAATGATCCTGAAGTAAAGGACATTGATGTGTCAGAATTTCCAATTCGATTTGTCAATATTTCTGGCAACTTCGATGTGAATCGTTTAGAGGAATATGCAGATCGCATCAAAGATCGTATTGAGGGTCTTAAAGAAATTAAGCGTGTAGATAAAGTGGGTGGTTTGGATCGTGAAATTCAAATCAATGTAGATTTATTTAAAATGCAATCGGCACAACTTTCCTTTAGAGATATTCAAAGTGCAATTGCTTATGAAAATATAGAAGCTACACCTGGTATTGTAAAAGTAGATGGTGAGCAACGTATTATAAGTCTTAAAAAAGTTTTTAAATCTGCTGATGAAATTGGAAACGTTGTAGTGAAGAATCCAATGGGTGCAAGTATTTATTTAAAAGATATAGCAGAGATTAAAGATACCTATAAAGAGCAAGAAAGTTTTGCGCGTTTAAATTCTAAAAATGTAATTACACTAAATGTTATTAAAGCAAGTGGTAAAAATCTGATTGAAGCATCAGATAAAATTGATGATATCATTAAGGAAATGCAAAAAAGTGAATTACCTAAGGAGTTGAGTGTAGTCGTAACAGGTGATCAATCCGATGCAACACGAACTACATTACATGATTTGATTAATACTATTATCATAGGATTTGTTTTAGTGACATTTATTTTGATGTTTTTCATGGGAACCACCAATGCCATATTTGTTGCAATGTCTGTTCCGTTATCTTGTGCTATTGCATTTATGGTATTGCCTGGCATTGGCTTTACACTGAATATGATTGTATTATTTGCCTTCCTGCTTGCATTAGGTATAGTCGTGGATGATGCCATTGTTGTTATTGAAAATTCGCATAGGATATTTCATGAAGAAAAAATATCGGCCAAAGATGCAGTTAAAAAAGCAACCGATGAAGTGTTCTTGCCAGTATTGACTGGAACTATTACAACCTTGTTGCCATTTATTCCATTGGCATTTTGGAAAGGTGTTATTGGTAGCTTTATGTTCTACCTACCTATCACTTTGATTATAACTTTATTAGCATCACTACTAGTTGCATATATCATCAATCCAGTTTTTGCAGTGGACTTTATGAAAGATGAAGAGTATGATGGTAAGTCTAAAATTAAATGGTCAAGAGGGAGTTCAGTAACAACTATAGTGTTTGCTGTTATCGCTTTAATAAGCTACATTTCTGGTGCTTTTGGAATAGGTAATTTCGTTGTGTTTTTATGGTTATTGTTTTTGTTGAATAAGTATGTATTAGTAAAAATGATTTATACATTTCAACATAAAATATGGCCAAGAGTTCAAAATGGATATATAAAAATACTCACTTGGGCGTTGGACCATAGAGCAATTTCATTTACTTCAGTTATCGTACTTTTGGTTTTGTCTATTTTATTAATCATGGCTCGTAGTCCAAAAGTGTTGTTCTTCCCTTCTGCTGACCCTAATTTCGCCTACGTTTATTTGACAATGCCTGAAGGTACAGATCAAAACAAAACAAATGAAGTCTTAAAAGTACTAGAAGATAAAGTCTATAAAGCATTGGATATCGACTTGGCAAAAAATCAATATAATCCGTTAGTGACGTCTATTATTTCGAACGTTAAAGTTGGGGCTACAGACCAGAATAGTGGTGAGATAGGGGATTATCCAAATCGTGGTAAAATAACAGTGTCGTTTGTTAAATTTGAAAAACGTCATGGCAAAAGTTCGCAAGTATTGTTGGACAAAATACGTGCAGGGTTAAAAGATATTCCTGGTACAAAAATTACTGTTGATAAAGAAAGTAATGGTCCGCCAACAGCTAAACCTATTGTAATTGAATTAACCGGAGAGAATTTAGATTCATTGATTTCAACATCAAAACGTTTGAAAAATTTTTTGGACAACAAACAAATTGCTGGTGTTGAAGAATTGAAAAGTGATTTCCAAGCGAATAAGCCTGAAATTATTTTTGATCTATCGCGTGCACGAATGAACACTGAAGGTATAAGTACTGGAATGATAGCAGGAGATTTACGTACAGCCATGTTTGGTTCTGAAATTTCACGATTTAAAGATGCCAATGATGATTATCCTATTACATTAAGATTAAACGAAACACAACGAAATAATATAGATGTCATCAAAAATATCAATATGACTTATCGTGACATGGGTATGGGTGGAGCAGTTCGACAGGTACCAATTGGTAGTTTTGTCGATTTGAAATACGGAAATACATATGGTGGTATTAAGCGTAAAAATGAAAAGAGAATAATAACGTTATCATCTAATGTATTGTCGAGCTTTAATCCGAATGAAGTTGTAGCTGCAATTCAAACTGAAATCAATCAATTTAATGCGCCATCTGGCGTAAATATAAAGATGGGTGGTGAGCAAGAAGAGCAAGCGGAAACAGGTATCTTTTTAATCAGTGCATTGGGGGTTTCATTTTTGTTGATCTTTTTAATCTTGATTATACAGTTTAATTCAATTAGTCGTACAGTCATTATTATGAGTGAAATTGTGTTGAGTGTTATAGGTGTTTTCTTGGGTATTGGGATTTTCAATATGGATTTTGTTATCGTAATGACAGGTATTGGTATAGTAGCTCTTGCTGGTATTGTAGTTCGAAACGGGATATTGCTCATAGAATTCGCAGATATAAAATTGGCCGAAGGTATGGCGCCGCGTGAAGCTATGATAGAGGCAGGTCGAACGCGTATGACGCCTGTATTGCTAACCGCTACGGCAACCATGTTGGGACTTGTCCCATTGGCTGTGGGATTAAATATGGATTTTGCAACCTTGTTTACAGAGTTTAATCCTCACATATTTTTTGGCGGAGACAGTGTTGCATTCTGGGGACCACTTTCGTGGACTATGATATTTGGATTAGGTTTTGCGACTATCATCACTTTGATTATAGTACCTGTGATGATGCTGATGGCATTAAACAGAAAAGAAAAAATTATAAATTGGAGAAAGGGTAAAGCATAATTCATTGAATATTTTACAAAAAAAACGCCGATGTCTTTATCGATATCGGCGTTTTGTATTGTGCAGTTTAAGTTAGTTACTCTTTTTGACCTCACACGTTGGTTTTAATTTTTTTTTATTCTTCGTATCGACTCATTTCTCGGTCATAAAATTCTATGGCTTCAGTGATTAATTTTGACATTTCTGTTTGTAATTCTGCTTCACTAAGATCTTCTACTTCTTCAAGCAATTCTATTTCGTCGTTTTTGAGATTGACTATGAATTGTGGGTAATCCATGTGGAGGATAAAAATATCGTCTGGGAAGTCGGTATTATCGCCTAGTAAAAATTTAGGGAGTTCCATATATTTGGTTTTTTAAGGTTATACAATAGGATAAAGCTAACGATATTTTTTGGTTTATCAAGTAACCATTCTTTTTTTCTTGGTGGTTTTCTTTTTTGAAAGAAAATAATTTTAGAGTTGGATAATGATATATCTAATTGTCAAATCATTCTTTTTTATCTTTAACGAGCTGATTTTCATCTAAAATTAACCTTATTTTCAATAAAAAGGCCATACCATTGTTTCAATATCAAAGAGTTTTGAAGAAGAATAACGACTAATTGTATAAAAATTATGTTTTTGAGAAAAAAGGACATATTTTTAAGCCAAATTTTAAACGAACAATGAAGAAGTTGATTTTCAGTATAGCGGTAGTATGCTTAAGCCAAGTAGTTACAGCACAGCAGTATTATCCGTTGGCTAGCCCTTGTGATCCTGATAAAGTATACGAAAGATTGCCATATGCTGCACATGACTATAACTGTGTGTATCATTTAAGAATAACAAGTCAGCCACATAATGTATTTCCTCAAGAAATCTTTAGATACCCCAATTTACGTGAGCTGACATTCCAAAACACTAATATTAGCTCTATTCCAATTGATATCTACTTGTTGAACAACTTGGAGGTATTGGATTTGTCCAACAATAATTTGACTGCAATCCCTGCAACAATTGGAGAAATGAAAAAATTGCGCAAATTGATTTTACGCAATAATAAAATTAACACATTGCCTGCTTCAATTGCGAATTGTACAAATCTTGAAGAAATTGATATTACAGGTAACCCAATCAATTTCATTCCTAGTGAAATCAACAATTTGCAAGCAATGACCACCTTTAAGTTTAGTGGAAATGAAATTAAAGACCCTAAGTTGTTGTTGCAAATCATTCGTCAAATGAAGCATATTACAAACCTTGACTTGAGTGGTTGTAACCTGAACTTTGTTCCTGCAGATGTGAAGTATTTGAAAAACTTGCGTGAATTGAATTTGTCTAATAACAATATTCACTTTTTACCTTATGAAATCAGCAATTTGACTAAATTGGAAACTTTAATTTTAGGCGATCCAGCACATCCAGGCAATAAAATATTTGATTTACCAGCTTCATTTACCAACTTACGTAAGTTAAAAACATTGGTTGCATGCAACAATGCTTTCGTTGAATTTCCAATGGTGCTGACATCTATGGAAGGTATATCAATGCTTGATTTGAGCAATAACCAATTGCAATATTTGCCAGAAGAAATTGGAATGATGTCTGGTTTGAGTAAGCTCAATGTCATGAACAATCAATTGACTGATGTGCCTGTAGAAATAGCAAATCTTGGTCGTTTAAGCCAATTTGATTATTCTGGAAACAATTTCAGTGGTGATGTTCAACAAAAAATACTTAGTTTGATGACTGGTACATATTATGACAAACCAGTAGAGGTTAAAAAAACGCGTTACATTAAAAAGAAGGCACCTGTTCGAAATACAAAACGTAAAAAATAATTTAGGAAAGAGTTGACTAGTTCAACTCTTTTTTTTGCTGTTAAAAATCTATATCAATACGTACTTTTGTATAAAATATAATGTTCTGAAAAATCTTATTGTACAAACCGCCCTTGAAACCATTCAAATAGAACAACAAGCTATTGCTGATTTAGTTGCATTTATCAACGAAGATTTTGTATCAGTAGTTGAGTTGATTCATGTTACAAAAGGTAGAGTTGTAATCAGTGGAATAGGTAAAAGCGCTATCATAGCACAAAAGATAGTCGCTACCTTGAACAGTACTGGCACACCATCTCTTTTTCTACATGCAGCCGACGCTATTCATGGCGATTTAGGTATGGTACAAACAGACGATATTGTAATTATCATTTCTAAAAGTGGTGAAAGTGCAGAAATAAAAGTTCTTGTTCCTTTTATTAAAAGTTTTGGTAATACACTGGTAGCACTATGTGGCAATAAGGCATCCTTTTTAGCACTAGAAGCTGATTATTTACTTAATTGTTCTGTTGCAGCAGAAGCTTGTCCTAATAATTTAGCGCCTACAAGTAGCACCACAGCACAACTTGTTATGGGTGATGCGCTTGCAGTTGCATTACTCAAGCTGAAAGGTTTTCAACCAAGTGATTTTGCAAGATATCATCCTGGTGGCGCATTGGGCAAACGCTTGTATTTAAAGGTAGGCGATTTAAGTAAATTGAATGCAAAACCAAATGTTTTTATACATACGGATATTAAGAAAACGATTTTAGAAATTACACAAAATCGATTAGGTGCGACAGCTGTAGTAGACGATAAAAATCATTTACTTGGTATTATAACTGATGGAGATATACGTCGGATGCTTGAAAAGAATGATGAATGGCTTTCCCTTTTTGCAAAGGACATAATGAATAGCAGTCCCAAGTGTATTGAAGAATCAGAGCTTGCAGTTAATGCTTTAGAGAAAATGAGATCAAACAATATTTCTCAATTGGTTGTAACCCATGAAAGTAAATATGCTGGAATAGTGCATATTCATGATTTAATTCGAGAGGGTATTATCTAAGCTTTTTGATATTTTTGTCAACGTTATCGCCAACCTTTGATAACATGTCAAGTAAATCGTGGTATAAGTTTTTACACAATGGTAAATATTCTGAGGATACTGCAATCACTTTCGGTGCAATGGGTTCTATGTAAGCAAATGTTTTTGAATCATTTTTAAGTTCTTCGGACAATAATCCAGATTTTGCACTTAACCAACAAAATAAACTAAACAATAAGGCTGCAAAACCTGCATATAAAAAACCGCCACTTACTTTGTTTGCCCATCCTAGTAATAGTTCATCCAATGCTTGTTCAATCAATTTAGTACCCATACGGAACAAGGCAATCACGACTAAAAAAAGGACTAGAATGCAAAGTAGAAGTGTATACTTTCCAGCAAGAATATCATGTTTGAAAAGTATATCTGCCAAAGTATGTGATAATTTTAGCGAGACGATTATGCCAATAAAAACAGCTAAAAAAGATATTGCAGCCCACAAAATACCTTTTTGCCAACCTCGTATAAACGCAAAGGCGCATACTATACACAAGAGGATGTCAAATATCATGGTTAAGCCTTAGGTGTTAAAAGTTCCTTGACCAGAGAAGATATCATTTTCCCATCTGCCTTTCCAGCAAGTTTTTTGGTAGCAGCTCCCATAGCCTTGCCCATGTCGGCTGGTGTAGTGGCACCCACTTGATTCAATATATCTTGCAAAGCAACTCTCAATTCCGCTTTATCCATTTGTTTCGGCAAAAATTTCTCAATAATGACTAATTCATCACGTTCTTTTTGAGCTAAATCCTCACGATTTTGTGCTACAAAAACCTCAAGTGAATCTTTACGTTGTTTGGCCAGTCTCTGCAACAATTTTATTTCGTCATCTTCGGTTATTTCACCTTGTTTGCCATCTGCCGTTTTGGCTAATAGTATAGCTGATTTTATTGCTCGTAAGCCACGTAAAGCGGCTTCGTTTTTAGCGAGCATCGCAGCTTTTAATTCGGTCATGATAGATTGTTCGAGAGACATAGTTTCGATATTTAATGTATTCTTAAAGTTGATTTTTTTTCATTTCTTCTTCCATTTTGGTCTTAAATGACTTGGAAAAATTACGAATTTCTTCAGCTAATTCAGGTTGATTTGTAGCACGTTGATAGGTGTCGGCCATTGTCATCAAAGTTTGAAAAAAGAAGTCGTTCATTTCGTCAACCATCATTTTTTTTGTCCAAAGGTCGATGCGTAATGCTGCATTTTCATTGACGTCCCAGATGCTGAGCATAAATGCTTTTGCTTCTGTTGGGTTTAATACACCGCCTTCGGCCGCTTGCCAATGGATCGTTTCAGGTGTTTTGTTTTCGTCTAATGTTACGTTTAATTGTATAGTTGAAGCCATATTATTATTTTACAAAGTGCAAATTAAATAGTTATTCTACACAATCTATCAAAAAAGAAATTAAAATCTAGGGCAACCGTAGGTTTTACTTAAATCATTACTCCTTCTGTAATTGCCTTGAAAGATCATAGAAATTTCAAACGCACCTAAACCTGAATTGCCTTGTGCCATATCGGATATGGTATGGTCGTAACTAAACATAAACTGACTAGACTTGAATTTATAACCTGCTGCTGCTATAATGGCATCTTTACTTCGCATAAATGCACCTAGTATAATTTCGTTGGATAACAAGCTTGCGCCACTTTCAGTATTGATATTGAATAATGAACCATATACGAGTTCACTTGCTTTCTTTTGACGTGTATAATAAACCGAAGGTGAAATCATCAATCTGTCAGAGGCTTTATAAACAATTTCAAGATTACCTATAGGTCTTAATCCTCGTTTGTTGGACTCGCCATAAAATGTTTCAATGGGTTGATTGATATGCGAAGCACCTGCACTGATTTTTATATAAAAATTATCATTGTTATAAAATGAATAATTCATGCCAGCGCTTAGATCCAAAAAAGTTGATTTTTGTCGTGTAAAAGTTTCCTGATTCGATACATTTTGGTTGAAATTAAATTCATCCCATTGTACATCAAATGTCAATTTACTGATATCTACACTTCGTTGATTGTAAGCAGCGCCCATCCCTAAGGATAAACTACTTCTATCACTTATCAAGATATGGTAAGCTAAATTGGCTTGTGCTTTGGTCAAGGCCAAGTTGCCATTTCCTGCAACATCTCGCCATACAGCTAATCCTGTACCTAGCCAGCTTGTTTCCCATTTATCTTTCATTAAACTACAATCTGCAAACGTACTAAATGTACTGTAGGGAACCGGAACTGTAGCCCATTGATTTCTGAAGTTCATACCAGCACGCCAGTCGTTGGATTGTATAAATCCAGTGTTGGCTGGATTAAGCAACATAGGCGCATTGTAGTACTGCGAAAAATGCAATCCTTGTGCAAAGCATGATACAGCTGATAGAGCCGAAAATGCGAATATTGATATTATTTTTTTCACTGGACTATGTATTATTTAAGTAAAGTAATATTGCCTTTTTTAAAGTCTTTAGTGCCGTCAAAAAATGTTACTGAAAGTGTATAGCCATAGACTTCCATTTCCTGCATGACATTTTTATAACGTCCATCCCATCCTCTAGCTTTGTCGGTGGATTCAAATATTTTTTCGCCCCAACGATTGAAGATTCTGAATGTCATAGTTTGTATACCATATCCTTTCACATAGACTACGTCATTGATACCATCACCATTAGGCGAGAAACCTGTAGGTACGTCTACTAGCGGTAACACTAAGCCTCGAACAGGTTTGCACACTGTATCCCTACAACCATATTTGTTCGTAGCCGTTAAACATACATTGTAAGTACCATCTTTGTCGTAAATGTGAATGGGGTCCTTGGTCGTATCAGACTTGCCATCTCCAAAATCCCAGAAATAGTTGGTTGCACCAGTTGATAAATTGGTAAATGTATTTGGTTTATTCGCTTCAGGTGGATTTGGAGCCCAGTTGAAATCGGCTGTAGGTGTTGGCAAAATTGCTATAACTTTCTGTGTGGTATCAAACAAAT